>DATCZS010000113.1:0-2005 GCA_036525795.1 Acidimicrobiia bacterium
CTGCTCGAGCTGTGGGACTACCGGCGTCGGGTGGCCGACATGTACCAGCGGGTCAGGGTGTCCTCCGATCCACGGGAGGCCTGGAACCGATGGCGGGCAGAGCGGGACCAGCTGTTCCGGACCCACCCCCAGAGTCCGTACCCGCCCCGGGATCGGGGGACCCGCGTGGACCTTGCCTTCTTCGACTACGACCCGGCGTGGCGGCTGGAGGCGCAGGTGGCGCCGGTCGAAGGTGGTGTGGTCGACGTGGCTCACTCCGGCGATGGATCGACGAGATTCGTCCCCTTTGGCCGGGTCGAACTGGAAGCGCCGGGCGGTGACATCACCCTGACGCTCCTGTGGCTCGAGGGGTATGGCGGCGGGGTCTTCCTCCCCTTCCGGGACGGGACCAGCGCCGACACCACCTACGGTGGCGGCCGCTACCTGCTCGACACCGCCAAGGGAGCCGACCTGGGGTGGAGCGGGGACGGTCGGGTGATCCTCGACTTCAACTTCTCGTACCACCCGTCGTGTGTGCACGATCCACGCTGGTCGTGTCCGCTGGCGCCGCCCGCGAACCGTCTGCACATCGCGATTCTCGCCGGGGAGCGCCTCCATCCGGAAATGTGATCGGTCCCGTAGGCGTTGTACGAGAGAACCGAATACAGGAG
Source organism: Acidimicrobiia bacterium (assembly GCA_036525795.1). Lineage (GTDB taxonomy): Bacteria > Actinomycetota > Acidimicrobiia > Spongiisociales > ZC4RG35 > DATCZS01. Next base: position 651 of record DATCZS010000113.1, read on the forward strand.
AGCTTTTTCATGGCGCGCTACATCGCAACCGTACGGACGTCCAAGCCGGCAGACGAGACCTTCGAATTCCTGTCCGACCTGCGGAACTTCACCGACTGGGATCCGGGCGTGGTCCGCTCCGAGCAGGTCGAGGGTGATGGGCCAGGACCGGATGCCGCCTACGACGTCACCGTCAAGAACGCCGGCCGGGAGCTGACGCTCCGTTACCGGGTGACCGAGTGGGATCCTCCCCGCCGGATGAAGACCGTCGCCAAGGGTGGTCTGTTCACCGACATCAGCATCGTCGAGGTGTCCACCGATGGCGATGAGACCATTGCCGTCTACGACGCCACGCTGAAGATGCCGTTCCCGTTGTCGCTGGCCGACCCCCTGCTCCGCCCGATCTTCAACCGGATCGGCGACAAGGCTGCCGGCGGGCTGGAGCGGGCTCTGGCCGGCAGGCTCGTCTCGTGAGCGAAGCGGCCGACGTCGTCGATCGGATCATCGAGGCGCCCGTCTTCACCTCCTTCACGAACGTCGGGTACCGGCTGCGCCGGCGCCTTGACGGGTGGACCGACCTCGACTCGTACGACCTCACGGGACGCGTGATCGCCATCACCGGCCCAACCTCGGGGCTGGGCCTGGCCGCCACCACGCAGCTGGCTCGCAACGGGGCGACGCTGGTGCTGGTGGCCCGCAACGAGCAGAAGACGAACGAGCTCGCTGTCCGGCTGACCGAGTCGACCGGCAACGACGCGATCTCCTCGGTCATCGCCGACATGGGCGATTTCGACGCCGTCCGGACCGCGGCCGTAGAGATCGCCGGTCGCCACGGCCGGCTCGATGCCCTCGTCCACAATGCCGGTTCGCTGTTCAACGATCGCCGCACCACGCGCGACGGGATGGAGCTGACCGTCGCCGTGCAGGTGGTGTCGCCGTTCCTGCTGACGAGCCTCCTCCTCGACACACTGCGCTCGACCCCCGGGTCGCGGGTGCTGACCATGTCGTCCGGCGGCATGTACACCGCCGGTCTGACCGTGTCGAGGCTGGAGATGGACGAGGCCTCGTACCGCGGCGCCGAACAGTACGCCCGGGCCAAGCGGGCTCAGGTCACTCTCAATGAGATGTGGGCCGAGCGGGAGGGCGCGACCGTCCGCTTCCATGCCCTCCATCCCGGGTGGGCCGACACCCCGGGTGTGGAGGAGGCCCTCCCCACCTTCCGGAAGGTGGTGGGGCCGTTTCTGCGTACCCCGCTTCAGGGGGCAGACACGATGGTGTGGCTGGCCGCGGACGACGGTCTGCCGCTCGAGACGAACGGGCTGTTCTGGCTCGACCGCCGGCCTCGCCCGATCAACAGGCTGGCGTCGACCCGTCGC
>DATCZS010000114.1:0-2025 GCA_036525795.1 Acidimicrobiia bacterium
GCGGGCGCCTCGCCCGCCTCCCCGATCACCACCAGCGGAGTCCCCACCCCCACCGTCTCCCCCTCCGGAACCAGAATCTCCAGAATCGTCCCCCCCACCGGAGACGGCACCTCGGTATCCACCTTGTCGGTCGAAATCTCCACCAACACCTCATCAGGCGCAATCGAATCCCCCACCGACTTCGCCCACCGCAAAATCGTCCCCTCCGTCACCGTCTCCCCCAACTGGGGCATATTCACCATCGTCGACATGACTCGGACTCCTCGATCGGGGTTCAGTGGAGGCTGCGACCGGCCGACGCCAGCAGCGTCTCACCGACCGCTTCGGACAGGGTGGGGTGGGCGTGCACGAACGCAGCCGCCTCGGAGGGAAGGGCCTCCCATCCCACCGCGTACATCAGTTCGTGGATCATCTCGCCGGCGGAGGGGCCGATCACGGCGGCACCGAGGATGGGGCCGTCCTTCTGGGCGATCACCTTGGCGAAGCCCTGGTTGTCTCCGATGATGATCGCCCTGCCCACGCCGTTGAATGCGTGCTTGGTGACTTCGATGTCGCCGTACTGGTCGCGGGCTTCTGCCTCGGTGAGGCCGACCTCGGCCACCTCCGGGTGGGTGTAGGTGACCCGGGGGATCGCCCGATAGTCGACGGGCTGGGATGCCCCGGTGGCGATGTGGGTGACGGCGGCGATGCCTTCGGCGAAGCCGACGTGGGCGAGCTGGGCGGTTCCGGCAACGATGTCGCCCACTGCGTATACGCCGGGTTCGGCGGTCTGCATGGTGTCGGGGTCCACCTTGACGAACCCGCGCTCGACCTCGGCCCGGACCGTGTCGAGACCGACGTCATCGGTGTTGGGCCCGCGACCGACAGACACCAGCACCACGTCGACCTCGACAGATGAGTCTCCATATGGCACGACAACCGAGGAAGGGCCGATCTTGGGTTCACCGACGCCGACCCCGATGTTGAACTTGGCGCCGCGCCGCGACAGCTGCCGTTGGAGCTGTTTGGCGGCATCGGGATCGCCGCCGGGGATGAGCTGGTCCATCAACTCGAAGACGTGCACCTCCGAGCCCAGATCGGTGAGGAGGCTGGCGAACTCGCATCCGATCACTCCTCCCCCGATGATGGCCACCCGGTCGGGCCGTGCCGGCCAGTCGAGGGCATGGTCGGAGGTGACGATGAGACGGCCGTCGATCTCGTAGCCGGGAAGCGTGCGGGCGTGCGAACCGGTGGCGAGGATGACCGCCCGACCCTCCAGCACCTGGCGCCCTTCGCCGGTGTCGACCGACACCCGCCCGGGGCCGTCCAGCCGTCCGTATCCGTTGACGACGTCGACGCCGCGCTGTTTGAGGAGCCCGGAAAGGCCCTTGACCAGGCCTTCCACGGTCTGCTGTTTCTTTGCCAGCGCCGCCGCCCAGTCCAGCGTCGGTTCGGAGGCCATCACTCCGTATTCGGCGGCGTGGCGAACCGTCGAGTAGACCTCGGCGACGTGCAGCCACTGTTTGGCAGGGATGCAGCCTCTGATCAGGCAGGTGCCACCGGGGCGTTCCTTTTCTACGAGCGCAACCCGGAGCCCGAAGTTGTGGGCGTAGAGGGCGGCGGCGTACCCGCCCGGGCCTCCGCCCACGATGACGATGTCGTACACCTGCGACGTCCTTTCGGTGTCTGAGGCGCCGAGGGTAGCGGTGTGAAGGCAACGAAAGAAGAGCCGTGAGAAGCCCACCCATCGGCTCGCCTCACTCGCGGTGCGCACACCGGTAGAGTCGATCAGGGATAGGATTGGCTGTGGTGCCACTAGGAGACAAAACTGGTTCAAGTAGACATCAAGCCTGCATCCCTCCAAGTAGATCCGGTCGCTCGTCGCGCGTCGGAACACGAGGGTCGGCGGCGTTTCGTCTGATCTCCAAGGCCATCCAACAGCAAACCGCCCACCTACCAAGGATCATTCGTGAGAGTTCACTCGTTGGGTCGCGGGGAAGTCGCAGTGATCGAGTATGCGGAACACCGGGACGACCGGGGATCATT
>DATCZS010000115.1:0-4203 GCA_036525795.1 Acidimicrobiia bacterium
AGCTGGCAGACGAATCACTCATCCCACAGCGGGAGGCGATCGCCTCCCGCCTGGAACAGCGGTTGCGCGAGACCGTCCGCCTTCGGGTCAAGGTGGCGGTGGGAGATCCGGGCTCGGTACCCCGGACCGAGCTGGGCAAGGCGAGAAGGGTGTTCGAACAGACCACGGACGCCGACCCGCTCGGCTGACGACGGTTCCTGCCGGTGGCCCCTTGACGGACGCGCACCCGGGGCAGATGCTGGCAACAGGACAAGCCTGGGCGGCCGGGCCCCGGGGAGCGGTTCCCCTTCCCGCACCCGGGCCGCCGCTCAGGTCTTGTCGCGCAGGCCGGCGGCGAGGCGCCCCATCCGCTCGATCCGGTCGGGCTCGATCCAGCTCAGGTCCGAGAGCAGTTCGTGTGTGCGCCGGAAGTGGGGCCGGGCAGAGCCTTCGTCGCCGGCGGCCATCGCCAATTCGGCCATCTCCTCATGGACAAACCCTTCCCCGCCAGGCTCGTCGGCCAGATACTCCGCCAGGAGTTCTTCGCACATCTCGAGCGCCCTCCGGTTCCACACCGCCGTGTCCTCGCCGGAGGCGACGATCGCCACCATGTGGGCGGCGTCGACCGCCAGATCGTGGTGCGGCAACTCCCGACCCTCCTCTCAGGCCCGTTCGAACAGCGGACGGGCCGATTGCCGGTCTCCTGCGGAGTTCAGCACCCGCCCCTCATCGGGGTGACGTGCCGCCCTCTTCGCCGCGCACCGGAATCGCCGGAGGTGTATCCGGAGTGTGCGGACGCTCTGTGCGCAGGAACAGGAAGAACCCGACCGTGGCCACCGCGGACAGGACATGCCAGATGGCGTGGGCCTGCAGGATCCGTTCGGGGTCGCACGCCGGGTGATCCGCGGTCCCGGTCAGCCAGATCGCGTATGCGGTGAAGAACGAGACAACCCCCACCCAGAACCACGGGACGTATCGCCGCCGCCCCGGTGCCGGATGGCGGGCGAGGAGCGCCGGCAGCCAGAACAGCACCACCCACCAATGGTCGCCCGGAGATTCGAGCATGGTCGGCGGGGTGACGCCGAAGACCGCGGCAACGGCGAACCCGACGGCGCCAGATGCCGGGCGGAACCACCTGACGTGACCCCAGCGATACAGCGTCTCCGAGACGATCCACAGCGCGATCGAAACCCCGAAGAGGTCGAGCCCGATGCCGAGGTCGGGCCCGATGAACCAGTACCCGGCGGCGTACCCGACCAGCGTCAGGGTGTACACACCGAAGAACGCCCTGGTGCGCCACCCCCCGAGCATGGCGAGATTGAACAGCCAGGGGATCAGGATGTAGGCGACCATGCTCACGTTGTCGATCCAGGCCCCGAACCGGGTGTGGCTCCCGTGCATCACCATCGAGCCGGGACCGAGGAACACCGAGGCGGCCGCGTAGGCCAGCGCCACAGGGGTGAGCCCTATGAACCGGTTGCGCGGGGGGTGGCCGGTCTCGACGTCGCGTCCGAGCCGCCAGAACATCCACAGCCCGGCGAGCACGAACCCGAGATTGCCCAGGGTGTTGCTGGGCTCGCGGAGCAGACCGCCGCTGACGCGCTCGCACCAGCGGGAGATCTCACCGATCGCCTGCTCGTTGGCTGCCGGCGGGCCCCAGCCGGCGAGACCGGCCGCCACGAACGCGACGCCGAAGGCGACCACCGCCCAGGCGGCGTATCGGAGCGGGGCGTACGGGCTGGGCATCGCCGGGCACGCTACCCCACTCCGCCAGGATTCGACGGACGACCCTGGCCGTTCCGGAGCGCACCCGAGACCATGGAGGTACGCCGATCCGTGGTGGAGCGATGCTCACCTGCCCGATCTCGCCCAGATCGAGGGTGCCCACCTGCTCGCCAATGCCGCGAGGCCCTTCCTCAGCGGCTGCGGGTTCGACGACGATCAGATCCTGAAGTGGGCCGAGGCGTACATCGCAGAAGAAGGATCCGGCGACGTGGAGTGCTTCGTCGCCTGGATCCATCGCGGCGGGAACCCGGGCTGAACCGACATCCGCCGAATGGCTTCACACACCGACCCGGACTGCGACCTCCCCCAGGATCAGCCCACGTGCTCGATCAGGCCGAACACCGCGCCCATCGGGTCCCCGACGACGGCCATCTTGATGTGGGCGTCCTGCACGTCGAGAGCCCTGACCGGCATGGCGATCGATCCTCCCGAGTCGGCGGCGGCTGCACAGGCCCGCTCACAGTCGTCGGTCCCGAAGTACGGCAGCCAGTGGGATGGCGCGTCCGCGGGCACCTCCGGAGGCATGGCCATCAACCCGGCCACCTCCCTGCCGTCGAGTCGCATCGTGATGTACCCGGAATCGAGATCGATCTCGGCGGCCCAGCCGAACATGTCGAGGTAGAAATGCCGCGCCGCGTCCACGTCCCGGGAGAGAACCTCGCAGCCGACCACGGCGCCAGGGCGGTCCTTGATCATGCCCAGGCCTTCCGCACCCGAGATCACAGAGAACACCGCACCGGCGGGGTCGGCGATCACCGCCATCCGGCCCCCTCCGGGGATGTCGAACGGCGGTTCCACCACCCTGCCCCCCACCAGCTGGGCGCGGGCGCACGACGAGTCGGTCGAATCGACCCGCACGTACGCCGACCACATCGCCGGTACGAATGCCGGGATCTCTGAGCCCCTCTCCATCAGACCACCGACTTCGTCCGTGCCGATGCGGGCGGTGTAGTAGGTCCCCAATTCGGCATCCGACCGGTGAAACTCCCAGCCGAACACCCTGCCATAGAACTCCATCGACCCCACGACGTCCGGGGTCGAGAGATCGAACCAGTCGACGGTTCCCACCGCCGACTTCGCGACGACGGACACGAGTCACCTCCGCAGACGTCCTGCCGACACCGTATGCGGGTCTGCCCGACGGGGGCTAGGGCGTATCGCCCGGTTTGGGATGGATCCGGACAGGGGCATGACCTCGACCGGCGCGAGGGCGGCGATCGCCCGGAGCAACCCTCCTGCGGCCCGCCGTCACCCCGATTTCACGAAGCGGTCCGGTTCGACGACGGCCAGGCGTCCTACAGGTTGGCGTCGAGCGAGCTGTCGATCCCGGCCCGGTGCGCCCACGATCGGAACTCCTGCGCCGAGGAGAACGTGCCGGTCGCAAAGGCGCTCGCGAGCAGTGTCAACAGGTCGGCTGTCCCGTGGTGGCCGTCGTGCATCGTCCCGTGGAGCGCCTCTGACAGCGAGAGGAGGCGCCCTGCGGCGACGGTGATCCGGTAGTCGTGGCCGGCTCCGTTGTGTCCGGCCCCGGCACCGCGATCTCGCCCGGCGAGGACCAGATCTCCCGACTCGTCGATCTCGGCGGTGAGCCACGACGAAAGCCCTGGCCGCTCGATGTGCTGGAGCGTGACAGGTCCGTCGTCCGTGCCGCCGTGTGCGTCGTTCATCACCTCCAATGTCAGCAGATCCGCAGACGAACTGCGAGACCACCGGCCTGGCGGCGGATCTTTTCGATTTCCCCGGCGCGACCTGCCGGGAAGAGAACCCGGCGCCCGCCCGTCGGTCCCGGGCTCCGCCGAGGCTTCCGGGCGATGGATTCTCCGCGGAGACGCGGTTGGGGCCCCGGGATGACCGGGGCCCCAACCGCGGGAGAGGAGGGAGGAGCCTCTCAGGACACGAACTTGATCGTGAAGGGGTAGCTGGAGGACTCGCCGTTCGACGCCTTGACCGCAGCCACGATCACCAGCACGAACCAGGTGACCAGAACGGCGGGGAGGGCGATCAGGCCGACCAGGAGGATGATCGAGATCGCCGCGACCAGGCCGTAGATCAGGAACGAGATGTTGAAGTTCAACGCGTCCTTGGCATGGGCCTCGACGTACGGATCGTCCTTCTTCACCAGCCACACGACCAGCGGTCCGACCAACGAAGGAACGCCGACGAAGGTGACGAACGCGGACAGATGGGCGAGTGTGGCCAGGTTGCGGGAATCCGACGACACCTCGTAGGTGGCGGGGGTTTCGGTGGTGGTCTCGGTGGTCATCACGCTCTCCTTGGTGGTGATGGATTCATGTACACCCTCACCATCCGTGATCCAGGCTGCAGGCACCATTGGGTATGACCCCCGGCCACCCCTGACCACCCTGAACCCTCTCGGGGTCAACCCTGGGCAAACCAACCCTGGGCCAACCACTCCCGGGAATACCGCAGAGCCTCGTC
>DATCZS010000116.1:0-44460 GCA_036525795.1 Acidimicrobiia bacterium
ACTTGTCTGAGAGCCATCCGTGATTGGTGGCGTCGGAGTCGACGCCGACGAACCGCACCAATTCGTTCTGACTGGCCTGGATGGTCATGCGGTCGCCGGCGGTGCAATGTGCGCAGGTCGACTCCACCAGGGTGAGGTCCCACGGCCGGGCACGGAACCGATAGGCGGTCGCGGTCAGCGCGCCCACCGGGCAGATCTGCACCGTGTTTCCGGAGAAGTACGACGAGAAGGGCAGGTCGGGGAACGTGTTGACCTGGGTGGCGTTGCCCCGGTCGGCGAACTCGATCAGGGGGTCGCCGGAGACCTCGTCCGAGAAGCGAGTGCAGCGGGCGCAGAGGATGCAGCGCTCGCGGTCCAGCAGCACCAGGTCGGAGATCGGGATGGGCTTCTCGAAGTGGCGCTTCTCCTCGACGAAACGCGACTCACCCGGCCCATAGGCCATCGCCTGGTCCTGGAGCGGGCACTCACCGCCCTTGTCGCACACCGGGCAGTCGAGAGGATGGTTGGCGAGCAGGAATTCGAGGATGCCCTCCTGCGCCTTCTTGACCGTGTCGCTCTGGGTGTCGACGACCATCCCGTCGTTCACCGGGTTGGTGCATGCGGTGATCATCAACGGGCCGCGGGGTGTCTCGATCTGGACCAGGCACATCCGGCACATGCCCACAGGATTCATCCGCGGATGCCAGCAGAAGCGGGGGATGTAGGTGCCGTTGTCCTGTGCCGCCTTGATCAGCAGCTCGCCCGGCTTTACCTGCATCTCCTTGCCGTCGACGGTGATGGTCACCAGCTGGACGTCGCTCATGGTCGGCTCCCGTTCCCGCCCGAGCCGATCGATACCGAAACCGGCCCCCGGAACCGGGGGCAGCCGCCGTTGTCGATGTGGTCGACGATCTCGTCCCTGAAGTACTTGGTGATCGAGATGATCGGGGACACCGCAGACGGGCCGAGGGGGCAGATGGTGGTCTGTCGGGGCGGCCAGCCAAGCCCGACAGAGATGTTGTCCGAGATGTCGAGGAGCAGGTCGATGTCGATCGAGCGGCCCTGTCCGCTCTCGATGCGCCGCAGCACCATCTCCAGCCAGGTGGTCCCCTCCCGGCACGGCGTGCACTGCCCGCACGACTCGTGCGCGAAGAACCGGACCACCCGCTCGGCGGCCTGCACCACGCAGGTGGTGTCGTCCATCACCACCACCGCACCCGACCCGAGCATCGAGCCGGCCGAGCCGGTGTCGTTCTTGGTGATCGGAAGGTCGAGATGCTCTTCCGGCACGAACCATGGAGCCGAGGCGCCGCCCGGGATCCAGGTCTTCAACTCGTTGCCGTCCCGGATTCCTCCGGCGACGTCGAAGATCAGGTCGCGCCAGGTGAGACCGTGTGTGAGCTCGTAGTTGCCCGGCTTGGCGACGTGGCCCGAGACCGAGAACATGAACGTACCGGTGTCGTCGGCATGCCCGAGCGCCCTGTAGTCGTCCACCCCCATGGCGAGAATGTGAGGGATGTTCGACATCGTCTCGACGTTGTTGACGATGGTCGGCTTCATGTAGAGGCCCTTGGCCGCCGGGAAGTAGGGCGGCTTCAGGCGGGGTTCGCCGCGCTTGCCTTCCAGAGAGTTGAGAAGGGCGGTCTCCTCACCGCAGATGTACGCCCCGCCCCCCAGGTGGACGGTGACTTCGAGGTGGTAGTCGGAGCCGAAGATCCCTTTGCCGAGGTAGCCCTTGGCGTATGCCTCGTCGACAGCAGACTGCACCCGGCGTGCCGGCTTGGGATACTCGCCCCGGATGTAGACGAAGGCCTCGTGCACCTCGTTGGCGATGGCGGTGATGATGATGCCCTCGAGCATCTGATGGGGGTCGCGCTCGAGCAGCTGGCGGTCCTTGAACGTCCCCGGTTCCGACTCGTCGCCGTTCACCACCAGGTAGGCCGGTCGGTCCGGCGCCAGGAAGCTCCACTTCATGCCGGCGGAGAAGGCGGCTCCACCTCGTCCGAGCAGGCCCGAGCCCTTGACCAGTTCGACGAGCTGGTCACGGGTCATGCCCACCGCCGCCCTGGCCTGGACATACCCACCGGTCGCCTCGTAGCGGGCGATGGTGTGGCTGTCGGAGGGGTGGTCGCTCATCCGCCGCGTGATCACCTGGGGATGGCTCACGACTCGCCCTCCCCGGCCAGGGTGCCGTATGGACCGAACGCCGGGTAGGGCCCCGTTGCCCCCACGTCTTCGGAGATCGCCCAGTCGAAGCTGCGCCGGCCGCCGAAGAGCTGCTGCATCTCGTCTGTGTTGACCGCCTCCGGGCGGGCTTTCTTCAGCCACCGCACCAGCTCGCGGGCCTTTTCGGGAGTGAGGCCTTCGATCAGTTCGTAGTTGACCTGCACCGCCGGAGCCCCGCCGCACGCACCGATGCATTCGGCGTGTTCCACCGAGATCAGGCCTTCGGCGTCGGTCTCGCCGTGGGGCACACCCGATTCGTCCTCGACGGCGTGGAGCACGTCATCGCCGCCGAGCAACATGCACGAGATCGACGTGCAGCACGAGACGAGATACGCCCCGGTCCGCTCCCGCTTGTACATCGTGTAGAACGACGCCACCGATTGCACCTGGGCCGGAGTGATCCCGGTCCACTCTGCGACTTCGGTCATCCCCTGCTCGGTGAGATGGCCGTCCTCGCGCATGGCGAGATAGAGGAGCGGCATCACGGCAGAGCGCTTTTCGGGATAGCGGGCGATGATCTCGCGGGCACGCGTCTGGGTGGTTTCGGACCATCGACTCATGACGGAGCCGAATGCTAGGAGGGAACGGCGCGACGGACGAAACGATGGCGCCTGGCGGAGCGATATCAGCGATCGGCGATCGGCACGCAAGACGTGCGCCGCCCGAATTGAGACTCGAGACTCGGGACTCGAGACGTGAGACCTTCCACGTAGCCTGGCGTGATGTCGCGCCCACTCATCGCCATCACCGGTGCCAACGCCGGAATCGGACGAGAGACTGCCATCGAGCTCGGCCGCCGGGGGTTCGACCTGGTGCTGTTCGGCCGCTCCGAGGCGCGGACGGCGCCCCTCCTCGGCGAACTGGCCGCACTGGGAGCCGGAGCCCGGTTCGTGGCATGCGACCTCGCCTCGCTCGTCTCGGTGGCGGAGGCGGCGCGCCATGTGTCGGATCCGGTCGACGTGCTGATCAACAACGCCGGCGTGGGCGGCCGCCGCGGCGTGACGGCGGACGGATTCGAGCTGGCCTTCGGGGTGAACCACCTCGGCCACCATCTCCTCACTCGATTGCTGCTTCCCCGCATCCGGCGGCGGGTGGTGACCGTGTCGTCCAACGCCCACTTCGGCGCACCCGGCATCGACTGGGGGCGCGTGCGCGCCAAGACCCGCTCGCTGACGGGCTGGAGCGAGTACCAGGCGTCGAAGCTCGCCAACGTCCTGTTCTCGCGTGAGCTGTCCCGGCGCGCGGGTGGTGACGACACCACCTACTGCGTGCATCCGGGGATGGTGTCTACCGGGATGTGGAGGCTTCCGCCGCCACTCCGGGGCCTGGTGATCCGCAACCTGGTGCCGGTCGATCAGGGCGCAAAGACCTCCGTGTGGTGCGCGACCGACCCGGACCTCGCCGGGGCGACCGGCGCCTACTACGTGCGCTGCCGACCGGGCCGCACGAGCGAAGTGGCTGCAGACGACGACCTCGCCCTCGAGCTGTGGGATCGGAGCGAAGCCTGGCTGGCTCCCTACCTGGCCTGACCCGACTCGCACCACGAAGACGGCGGTCTGCCCCCGGTCGGGTTTCGCGGTCGGTCTGCGGATGCATCGACCGCGTTCGAGCCGGTTCCCGGCCACCGGATCGCTCCCCTTCGGTACAGTCGCCAGGTGAAGATCGGGATCCAGCTTCCGGAAGTCGAGCGGGTTGCGCGGTGGCCAGAGTTGGAGGAGATGGCCCGGGCCATCGAGGCGGGCGGATTCGACTCGATCTGGGTGGGCGACCATCTGCTGTACCGGACCGAGTCGGACGAACGGGGTCCGTGGGAGGCGTGGACCCAGCTGGCGGCCATCGCAGCCGTCACCCGGCGGGTGGAGATCGGACCGCTGGTCGCGGCGCTCCCGTTTCACGAACCGGCGATGCTGGCGAAGATGGCGTCGACCGTCGACGAGATCAGCGGCGGGCGGCTCGTCTTCGGAATCGGCGCAGGATGGAATCGGACCGAGTTCGACGCCTTCGGCATCCCCTACCAGCGCCGCGTGGACCGATTCTCGGATTCGTTCGAGATCATCCGGCGCCTGATGGGCGGCGAGTCCGTGACATGGGACAGCGAGTTCTCCCGGCTCGATCGGTGCGTGCTTCTCCCCTCCTCTCGCCGGCCCGGGCCACCGCCGTTCATGGTCGGCTCGAATGGCCCGCGCATGCTCTCGCTCACTCTGCCCTACGTGCAGTCCTGGAATTCGTGGTTCACGGCGTTCGACAACGACCCCGACCGGCTTCCCGAGCTTCTCCGCCGCATCGACGACGCCTGTGAGCTGGCGGGCCGGGATCCGGGCAGCGTCGAACGTACGGTGGCGCTGCTCATCGAACTGGATGGGGCTCTCGGGCGAAGCGGGGCGGATGTGTCACCGATCGCCGGGAGCGACGCAGAGATCGTGGCCGCCCTCGACCGCGTGGCCAAAGCCGGGATCTCCCATGTGCAGCTGGTGCTCGATCCCATCACGCTCGTCTCGATCGAGCGCATGACGTCCATCCTCGAGTCCTATCGGAGCCGACCCCGGTGAGCCCGGACGACGCCCTCGCGGCGCTCCAGCCACAGCACCCCATGTCGATCTCGGCGATGGTCGGACAGACCTGGGACGTGGTGGTGGTCGGGGCAGGACACAACGGGTTGACCGCCGCCGCCTACCTGGCGAGGGCCGGGAAGTCGGTTCTCGTGCTCGAGCGTCGCGATCGACTGGGTGGAGCGGCCACCCTCGAGGAGATGTGGCCCGGCTACGTGATATCCCCCTGTGCGTACCTGGCCGGCCTGCTCCATCCGGTCGTGATCGACGAGCTCCAGCTGCGCCGGCGAGGGCTCGAGATCGTGGTCGGCGACCCCTCCTATTTCGTGCCGTTCCAGGACGGATCACACTTCACCGCCTGGATGGACGACGCCAAGACGGCTGCCTCGATCGCCTCCTTCGCTCCGCACGACGTCGCCGGGCACTTTCGCCGCCAAGCGCTGTTCGACCGGGTGCGGGATGCCCTGAGGCCCGAATCGGACGATGACCTGTGGCTGCAGCACTCACCCACCCGCCAGCAGATCGAAGAGCGCCTCATGCACGATCCGGAGGCGCTCCAGCTCCTGTTCGAGGACTCCCAGATCGACAACCTGCGGCGGTTCTACCGGGACGAGCGAATGATCGCCGCATACGCAGGCCAGGGCATCATCGGGATCAACGCCTCCCCGTTCGACCCCGGCACTGCGTCAGTCGACTTCTATCACGGCTCGGGCAGACAGGAGAACCGGCCCGGTGAGTGGGGCTTCGTCATGGGGGGAATGGGAGTGGTGTCGGCCGTGCTGGCCGACGCCGCCGCCGGAGCCGGCGCGGTGATCGCCATCGACCTCCCGGTGGCGAGGATCCGACCCGGGCTGGGAGTGGAGTTGGAGACAGGCGACCTGATCCGCAGCCGATCGGTCGTCTCGAACGCCGACCCCGCCACCACCCTTACCTTGCTTGGCGACGAGGCTCCGGACGGTTTTCGGGACGCCGTCGAGGCAGTGCCCATCGAGAGCGCTGCAGCCAAGGTCACCTTCGCCCTGGCCGCACTCCCCGACTTCGGCGAGCCCCACGCCACCCTGGCCCAGATCGAGATCGTCCGGTCACCCGACGCCGTCCACGAGTCGTACCTGGCTGCCCGCCGCGGCGAGATCTCGGACGAGATCTGGTGCGAGCTGTACCTCCAGACGCCATACGATCCGTCGATCGCTCCCCCCGGCAAGCACGTGCTGAGCGCCTTCTGTCAGTACGTCCCCTACTCCTGGGCCGACGAGAGGAGCTGGGATGACCACCGCGACGAGGTGGCTGCAACGGTCATCCGTTCGATCGAGCGATTCGCCCCCGGGTTCTCCGGCCTCGTCGAGCACGTCAACGTCGAAGGGCCGCCCGACCTCGAGGACCGGCTCGGCCTCTCAGGGGGGCACATCTTCCACGGCGACATCCGGCCCGACCACCTGTGGGACAACCGGCTTTCGTATCGCACCGGGGCCCCGGGCGTGTACCTGTGCGGCGCCGGCACCCACCCTGGGGGCGGCGTCATCTCCGCCAATGGGCGCAACTCCGCCCGGGTGGTGCTCGCCGACCTCTGACACGGTCCCGGTTCAGGAGATCGCAGCCCGAACCTGGCGCAGGGCGACGGTGAGTCGCGTGATGTCCACGTCGCTCTCGGTGTCGAGGTCGTGCATGAAGCGGACCAGGCGGCCGACCCGCTCGGGGTGAGCGGCGAGGAAATGGTCGACGGCGTCCTTCCCGCTCAAACCATCCGCCTCGCCCATGATGCTCTCTGCGGCGATTCGGCGCGCCTTGAGGAGATCCTCCTCGAGTGTCCAGAGCGCCCACCGATCCCACCGGTCACGCAGCGGGACCAGCCGGGCGATGGATGTGAGACGATCGATGCCGAGCGACCTTCCGGCGAACAGGAACACGTCGACGGTATCCGCAACCGACGCTCCGTGAGCCCGGGCGACCTCGATGATGTCGGGAACCAGGTTCATCATCGGCATCACCGCATGGCGTCTGGCGAGGTCCTCTGGCACGCCGGCCGACACGAGCGACTCGGCCTCCTCGCGGCAGGCCCGGCGCCATTCCGGCGGCCCCGAATCGAGTGCGACCTGCTCGACCTCGCCGAAGACCGGCCGGTGGGCCGACACCACGTCACCGAGATCCCCGGTCAGGCCGTTGGCCAGATACCAGCGGGTGACCGCCGCGACCATGCGGTCGGTGGATTGCATCATCGAGGTCCACACCTCGAGGTCGAGCGTGCCGAAGAGACGCTCGAGGCGCTCCCAGCGTTCGACGGCATCCGAGACGTCGCGGGCGATGCGGTAGGCGGCGACCACCTCTCCCGGATCGTGGCCGGTCTGGCTCACGAGCCGGCTCACGAACACCGCCCCCTCGGAGTTCACCACGTCGTTGGCGAGCACGGTCGCCACCAGCTCGCGTCGCAGCGGGTGCTCGTCGATGAGGTCGCCGAACCGGGACACGACCGCCGGAGGGAAGTACCTGCGCAAATCGGCGAGCAGATAGGGATCGTCCGGGAGCGATGTCCTGATCAGCGCCTCTTCGAGGCTGCGCTTGGCGTTGCACAGCAATACGGCCAACTCGGGTCGGGTCATGCCCTGGCCGGATCTGGCACGCTCGCCCATCTCCTCGCTGGAGGGAAGCCGGTCGACGATTCGATCGGCAAGGCCTTCTGATTCGAGCGCAACGATCAGGTCCTCGTAGGCGTCGATGCGGCGTGGCGACGCCGCCAGTTCCTGTGACAGCATCTGCGCCTGCTGGAAGTTGTCGTACAGGATCCGCTCGACCACGTCGGCAGCCACCTCCGCGATCAGCTCGTCGCGTTCTGGCCGTTCCAGCCGGTCGGCGGAATCCGCCATCCCGAGAAGGATCTTCAGGTTCACCTCGCGGTCGGAACAGTCCACACCACCCGAGTTGTCGATGAAGTCGGTGTTCACCCGCCCGCCGGCCTGCGCGAACTCGATGCGGGCGGCCTGGGTCAGCCCCAGGTTGCCCCCTTCGACAACCACCCTCGCCCGCAGTTGGGTGGCGTCGATCCGGACCGCATCGTTGGTGCGGTCGCCCACCCGGTCGTCCGTCTCACCCGAGGCCTTGACATACGTTCCGATCCCGCCGTTCCACAGAAGATCGACGGGCGCAGCCAGGATGCCGCCGATGACCTCGTTCGGGGTGTACTCGCCGGCAGTCATGCCAAGGGATCCGGCGGCCTGCTCGGTCAACAGGACCTTCTTGGCCGCCCTCGAGAAGACACCACCGCCCTCCGAGATGAGCTCCCGGCCGTAGTCGGCCCAGGATGAGCGGGGAAGGTCGAAGAGGCGCCGGCGCTCGGAGAACGAGGCACCTGCATCGGGAGCGGGATCGAGGAAGATGTCACGGTGGTCGAACGCCGCCACCAGCCTGATGCGATCCGATGAGAGCATCCCGTTGCCGAAGACATCCCCGGACATGTCGCCGATCCCGACCACGGTGAACTCGTCACGGGACGGGTCGATCCCGAGTTCCACGAAGTGGCGCTTGAGCGACTCCCAGGCTCCCCTGGCGGTGATCCCGAGGGCCTTGTGGTCGTATCCGGAGGAGCCGCCAGACGCGAAGGCGTCGTCCAGCCAGAAGCCCCGCTCGGCGGCGATCGAGTTTGCGAGATCGGAGAACGTCGCGGTGCCCTTGTCGGCGGCAACCACCAGGTAGGGATCCTCGCCATCGTGGGCGAACACGCCGGGCGGATGGAGCACGGACCCGTCCACCAGAGTGTCGGTGAGGTCGAGCAGCGATTGGATGAACACGCGGTACTGGGCTTCGACTTCGGCCCGGAGCGCGTCGGTGTCGGTCGGCGGCCTCCGCAGAACGAACCCTCCCTTGGCGCCCGTCGGGACGATCACCGCGTTCTTGGTCATCTGCGCCTGCATCAGACCGAGCACCTCGGTCCGGTAGTCCTCCCGGCGGGTCGACCAGCGGATTCCCCCCCTGGCGACCATCCCTCCCCTGAGGTGAATCCCCTCCATGTTCGCCGAGATCACGAAGACCTCGACCATCGGAAGCGGTCTGGGCACGTCTGGCACGTCGGACGAGATCAACTTGAACGCCAGCGCCCGGCGGTCCTCCACATAGGCGTTGGTGCGCACCGTGGCCTCGATCATCCGCAGGAACGCCCGCAGGATGCGGTCCTCGTCGAGCGAGGGAATGTCGTCGAGGGCCGAAACCACCCTGGATCGCAGGTCGACGAACGCCTCCGAGTCGGCATGCGGGGAGAACTTCAATTCGAACAGCCGGATCAGGTCGGCGGCGAGTCGTGGATGGTTCACCAGCGTCTCGTTCACGTAGGAGACCGTGAACACAGGAAGCACCCTCCGCCAATAGGTTCGATAGGCGCGAAGGATCTCGATCTGGTCGACGCGCAGGCCGGCATCGATCACGAGCCGGCTCAGGGCATCCGTCTCCGCTCCATGAACCCAGACGGCCTCGAGCAGCTCGACCACCCGCTCGCCGCACTCACCCGGGTCGAGCATCGTCCCGTCGGAGTCGACCAGACCGAAGTCGTGGATGAAGTAGTCACCTGCTCCGTCCAGCCGGGTGGGGATCTCCTCGAGAATCCTGAGTCCGAGGTCCTCGAGGACCGGCATGAGATCGTTGAGCGGCAGCTTGCCGTCCCGCCGGTAGAGGGCGATCCTGGTGAGCCGTTCGCCGGTGTCCCGGGGCGGTTCGTTCTGGATGCCGACGATGGCGGGGCGGCCTTCCGCCTTCAACAGGCTGATCTGGAGGATGTCCCGGGCGGCGACCTCCGGCGCGGTCGACACCGTGTAGTACTCGGGGAACCGGCCCGACCACTCCGCTGCCAGCACCATGGCATCGGTGAACGACAGGTGGCGACCCAGCTGATCGACCATCTGCTCCTGCCAGGATCGGGAGAGATCCAGGACCTCCGCTTCGAGCTGTTGGTAGTCGAATTCGGGGACGTTTCCTTCCACCCACACCGTGAAGTGGACCTGGGCCGGATCGGAGTCGCCCAAGACGAGGTGATACTCCACCGACGAGCCCTGGAAACGTTCCTTGAACAGTTCCTGCAACCGTCTTCGCAGTGTGGGGTTGAAACGATCGCGGGGCAGCGCCACCAGCACCGATGCACTCCGCTCGAGGAGGTCCCGGCGCACGAACAGCTTGACGTCGTCGCGCTCCTGCATCGCCAGCAGGCCGGCAAGGGTGGTTCGCAGCTGTTCTGTCGACGTCGCGAAGAGGTCGTGCTTGGAGAAGTGCTCGAAGAGCTCGATCATCGCCTTGTGGTCGTGGGATCCCTCGATGAGGTCCTCGGCCTGAACGATGGCATCCAACTTCCGTCGGAGGATCGGCGTCTTGGAGGCGGGCTCCATGTAGGCGCGGGAGGTGAACAGGCCGAGAAGCCGCGCCTCGCCGGTCGTCTCCCCGTCCGGGCCGACCAGGCGCACGCCGATGTAGTCCATCTTGGCGCGGCGGTGCACCGGAGAGACCCGGTTGGTCTTGGTGATCGCCAGCAGGTCTCCTTGCCGGTAGCGGGCTGCGAGCTCCTTGGAAAGCGCAGACAGCGGCACCGGTTGTGAGACCTTCGATCGGTCGTCGTCGGTCAGAATGCCGAGACCCGTGTTGGGCACGATCTGAACGGCCTTGCCCTCCTCGGAATCGAGCACCTGGTACTCGCGATACCCCAGGAACACGAAGTTGTCCTGCTTCAGCCAGTGGAGAAAGGCGACGGCCTCTTCGATGTCGGCGTCCTCGAACACACCCGAGCCGTTCCGGGAGAGATCCGACATTCGGTCGATCGCCGCCAGCATGGGCCGGAAGTCACGCACCACGCTCCTGACTGCCTCGAGCACCCCCGACAGCGCCGTCTCCAGCGCAGGCAGATCCGCCTCGAACAGCCGGCGATCGAGTTGATAGTGCTCGACCGACTCCCGACTTCGGGTGTTGCGGGCATGGCGGATGGCGGTCACCCGTCCTGCGGCATCGCGCTCGATGCCGATCACCGGATGCAGCACCGAGAGGACGCCGAGCCCGTACGCGTCGATCTCGTTGCTGACCGAGTCGAGCAGGAACGGGCTGTCGACCGTGACCACCTCCACCACCGTTCCCGGACGGCGGTATCCAAACTCCTCGACGGTGGGGTTGAACACCCGGACCTTGGCCTCGGTGGTCCGCTCGGAGACGAACTCGAACAGGGAGCGGATCTCGGGGGCGAGCTGATCGGGATCGGGGTCCAGTCCGCGGGGGATCCGGTGCAAATACGCCCTGGTGAACGCCTCGAGGGCTTCCCCATGGGGCGTACCCTCCACGTCGAGCCGCTTCACCACTTCGTCGGCGAGCAGGGCCTCATCACGATCCACGTCCGAGACGCTAACTGATGTTTGCCTCATGAGATGGGCACGTCTGGCGACGGACGCTGCGAACCCGGCTACCGGTCGACGTCGCCCATCACGGGGTCGAGCGAGGCGATGGTGGCGACGGTGTCCGCCACCAGGGAGTCGGCCATCATGATGGGCAGAGCCTGCAGGTTGGCGAACGACGGAGCCCGGGTGTGCATCCTCCAGGGCTTGCCGCCGCCGTCGGAGACCAGGTAGCAGCCGAGCTCTCCGCGAGGGGACTCCACGGCGACGTAGGTCTCGCCCGGAGGAACGGTGAACCCCTCGGTGAAGATCTTGAAGTGGTGGATCAGGGCTTCCATCGATTCGTCGATGCGGGCGCGGGGCGGCGGGGTGATCTTGCGATCGTCGATCCGGTAGTCGCCCTTGGGCATGCGATCCATGGCCTGTTCGACGATCTTGATCGACTCGTGGATCTCCTCGACCCGGACCCGGTACCGGTCGTACACGTCGCCGTTGCTGCCGACCGGAACGTCGAATTCGTAGGTGTCGAGGCCCGAATAGGGGAAGGCTTTGCGCAGGTCCCACTCCACGCCGGCGGCGCGCAGGGTCGGCCCGGTGATCGCATTCGCCACGCACTCTTCGGCGCTGATCACGCCGACGTGACGGGTGCGGTCCAGCCATATCGGGTTGTACTGCAGCAGGTCGTCGTATTCGCGGAGCCTGCCCGGAAGAGTGTCGAGGATCTCGCGAACGTCCTGGCGCCACCCGGGAGCCAGGTCGGCGGCGACCCCGCCGGGTCGGATGTAGTTGTGGTTCATCCGCAGTCCGGTCGTCTTCTCGAAGAAGGCGAGGATCTGCTCGCGCTCACGGAAACCGTAGAGCATCATGGAGAGCGCCCCGATGTCCATCCCGTTGGTGGCGAGCGCCACCAGATGCGACGAGATCCGGTTGAGTTCGGTCATCAGCACCCGGATCGTCTCGGCACGCTCGGGAACCTCGATGTCGAGGAGGTTCTCGACGGCGAGCGAGAAGCACAGCTCGTTGTGGAGGGGGGCGAGGTAGTCCATGCGGGTGACGTTGGTCGGTCCCTGCATGAATGTCAGTTGTTCGGCCGTCTTCTCCATGCCGGTGTGGAGATAGCCGATGATCGGCCGCGTTCGGCAGACGATCTCTCCGTCCAGCTCGATCTGGAGCCGGAGCACACCGTGGGTCGACGGATGCTGGGGACCCATGTTGAGGAGCATTCGCTCATCGTCGGAGCCCTCCTCCTCGAAGAGGAAGTCGTCGGTGACAACGGTGCCGAGCTGCTCGCGGAGGCGCGTGCCCGACTCGGTCAACGCCATCTTCTGGGCTCCCTCGTCGGTGGGCGCGACGTCCCATCCGCGAACTTCCGGCTCCTCGGTTCCCGCCACCCAGACCTCGACCGTCTCGGTGGAGTCGTCTCCGGGCTGATCCGTCTTCTTCACATCCGTCATGTCGTCTCCTCAGCGGACCGCCGATCGCTGATCGCTGACCGTTTCATGAGACCTTGTGCGACCCTTTGAACTGGACCGGGACCGACCCGACCGAGAAGTCCTTGCGCAGAGGATGGCCTTCCCAGTCGTCCGGCATCAGGATCCGCGTGAGGTCGGGATGGCCCTCGAAGACGATCCCGAACATGTCGTAGGCCTCGCGTTCGGCGTAGTTCGCGCCCGGCCAGATCGGCGTGAGGCTCGGCACGGTGGGGTCTTCCCGAGGCGCCTCGGTGATCACGCGCAGACGGATGGTGTGACGGTGCGAAACCAGGTTGGCCACCACCTCGAAGCGCATCGGGCGTGCGCGGAACCAATCCACGGCGGTGACATCGACGCAGACCTCGAAGCCGGCCTGCTTGGCCGCATCACCGAACTCGGCATAGCGCTCCCGCGGCACCCTGACCACGTCCTGACCGTGCGACAGCGACCACTCGGCCTCGTCGAACGCCTCGACCAGGCCGCGCAACACCGCGTTCTCCGGCAACGGCCGGGTCACGGCCTCCTCCGCAGGCAGGTCGTCCACGACCGGGTCTTCACTCATGGCCGACCGCCGATCTCTGATCGCTCATCTCACGATCTCTCCGCTCATGATCCGGTCATGCAGCGTGAGAATCCCGTGCATGAGGCTCTGTGGTCCCGGCGGACACCCCGGTACGTACACGTCGACCGGCACCACCTGGTCGACACCCTGCACAAGGGCGTAGTTGTTGAACATGCCCCCGGACGAGGCGCACGCACCCATCGAGATGACCCATTTGGGATCGGGCATCTGGTCGTACACCTGGCGGAGCACCGGCGCCATCTTCTGGGAGACCCGGCCTGCCACGATCATCAGGTCGGCCTGCCGGGGTGACGCCCGAAAGACCTCCATGCCGAACCGGGAGAGGTCGTAGTGGGCTGTCCCCGTCGCCATCATCTCGATGGCGCAACAGGCCAGACCGAAGGTGGCGGGGAACATCGAACGGGTCCTCGCCCAGTTGGCCACCGTGTTGAGGGTGGTCATCAGGATGCCCGGCGGGGTGGGGACGTCCGCCATCACGCAACCTCTTCTTCGACCAGGTAGCGGGCCCGCCGTTTCACGTTCCAATCGAGCGCCCCGCGCTTCCACACGTATGCGAGCGTCTCGAGGACGAAGAACGTGAAGATCGCCACCGCCGCGATCCCGAACCACCCGAGATCGGTGAACCGGGATGCCCAGGCGAAGAGGAAGATGATCTCGACGTCGAAGATGACGAACAGCATCGCCACGAGATAGAACTTGACCGGGAAGCGCTGGGCCGGCTCGGTCTCGGGCAGGATGCCCGACTCGTACGGCGCCTCCTTCTCGGGAGTGGGATTCTTGGGAGACACCAGCCGGGCCACCACGAGCGACACGAGCACGAATCCCGCCGCAAGCAGGAACATGATGGCCAACGGCAGATAGTCGACGAGTTCCATCGCCACCCGAGGATAGAGGTCCCGGTCCACATCGAGGAAACCGGGTCGCCATCGGCGGGCGCCGCCCCGACATCGGCCGGGCAGCAGCGTGGTGGCCGGGCCGAATACGCCGATGCGAGCCGGAAGGCAGCCACGGCTTTCGGCCCTGGCCCATCCGGGCGGCGACGCGCGATCGTGTCCCAAAGGAGGAACGGCATGAACTACGCGAGATTCGTCTTGGGGACGCTGCTGATCGTCGTCGGCGGCGTCTATATGTTCGAGTACTTCGGCTGGATCGACGACGCGGGCGGCATCGTCGCAGACTGGTGGCCGCTGGCACTCATCTTCGTGGCGGTGATGCTCTTCGCAGCCAACCCCCGGCACTGGATGACTCCACTGATCGTCGCGCTGGTCGGCGGCCTCGTGCTGCTGAACACCACCGGCGTGGCGGACACCGAGGTCAACATCGCCTGGCCGGTGTTGATCATCGCGCTGGGATTGATGGTGTTGTTCGGGAGGCGAGGCGCCCACAGCAGCTCAGACGACCGTATCTCTGCGTTCACAGCATTCGGCGGGACCCAGGTGGCGAGCCATTCGAAGCACTTCGAAGGGGGAAACATCGGAGCGATCTTCGGAGGGGCCGAGATCGACCTGACAGACGCGACCCTGACCGACGGGGCTTCGCTGGACGTGTTCACGGCATTCGGCGGAACCGAGCTCAAGGTGCCACAGGGCTGGAAGGTGGTCACCCACTCGCTGCCGCTGTTCGGCGGGGTGGAGAACGTCACCAACAAAGAACATCTGGACCCCGACGCCCCCACGCTGGATGTGAGCGCCACAGTGGTCTTCGGCGGCCTCGAAGTGAAGCACTGAGTCATCGGCGCCTCCGGGCGCCGGAGGAACGGTCGACGCCCGGGGTTCAACGTTGTGCGGCCATCCGGATAGCCTCCGGATGGCCATGACCACAGTCGACATCGCCGTGATCGGGGCCGGGCCGGCCGGCGCGGCAACCGCCATCGAGGCCGCCAGGGCCGGGGCTTCGGTGGTGGTGTTCGACAAGGCGCCCCATGGACGCGACAAGGTGTGCGGCGACGGGCTCACCCCGCGCGCCGTCGGGGCCCTCAACGAATTGAAGATCGACCTGTCGGATGCCCACTACATCGAAGGGCTCCGGATGAAGGCTCACGGGGTCGAGAGGGAGCTCGCCTGGCCGGGGACCAGTCGCTATCCGGCCCACGGGGCCGTGTGGCCGCGCCGCCGCCTCGACAAGGCACTGATCGACGCCGCCGCAGAAGCCGGCGCCGACATCGTGTGGGAGGCCGAGGCGACGCCCGTCATCGAGGAGGGAGGCGTCGTAGGCGTCCACGCCGGTGGAAGGCGGGTGGACGCCGGGATGGTCGTCGTCGCAACAGGCGCCCCCGGCAAGGTGGCCCGGATGCTCGACGCCGGGAGAGTCGAAGGTGAACCGTACGGCCTGGCGATCCGCTCATACGTCGAGTCGCCCCGGCATGCCGACCGCCACCTCGAGGCGCTGTTGTCGATGCAGGACTCGTCCGGACGTTCGGTCCCCGGATACGGGTGGCTCTTTCCGGCAGGGGACGGCACCGTCAACATCGGCGTCGGGGCCCTGTCGACGATGAAGGGCTTCACCGGACTCAACCTCAACTCGCTCCTCGACGTGTACTACGACCAGGTGCGCGAGTCGTGGGATCTCGGCCCCTACCTGGAGCGGCCGCGAGCGTGGCGGCTTCCCCTGAGCGTTCGAAGGCGACATGGTCCCGGGTGGGTGGCTGTGGGCGACGCCGCCGGGCTCATCAACCCAATGAACGGAGAGGGCATCGACTACGGGCTCGAGTCTGGCATGCTGGCGGCCCAGCTGTTCGTGGAGGACCCGGCGACGGCCCCCTCCCGATACGACCTCCTCATCGGGCAGCAGTTCGACGAGTTCCTCCGGACCGGCCGCCGGTTCTCCTTCCTCATCGGTCACCCGTGGATCTTGAACGCCGGGCTGCGGCTGGCGCTCGGGACACACGCGATCGCCGACATCACGCTGAAGGTGATGGGGAACCTGGTCGACTCCCACACCCCCGGCACGGCCGGAAAGGTCCTGAGGACCGCAGATCGTCTCCTGGCGTTGGCCGATCCTCTGCTGCGGCGAACCCGCGCCGCCGGTTGAGCCTGCCTTTCGACGCCTTCTTCCGATACCTGCGTGGCCGTCCCGGCGGCGTCGACGGGACTAGCGTCTGCAGGAATGAACCAGCCCATTCCGCGAGCCACGGTGGCACGGCTGCCGTCATACCTCCAGTACCTCGAGGAGGTGGGCCCGGGCCGGTCGACGGTGTCCAGCGACGACATCGCCCAGGCGACCGGGTCGACCGCGGCGCAGGTTCGAAAGGACCTGTCGCATCTCGAGACCATCGGCACTCGTGGAGTGGGATACAACGTCACGATCCTGCGCGATCTGATCCGCAGGGCGCTCGGGCTCGGGAGTCCTCGCACGGTGGCGATCGTCGGCGCCGGAAACCTGGGAAGCGCCCTTGCCCACTACGCCGGGTTCGTCCAGCGCGGCTTCACGATCACCGGCGTGTACGACGCCGACCCGGCTCGCATCGGCACCGATGCGGCCGGCATCACCGTGCGGCCGACCGCAAGCCTGGTGAGCGACGCCGCCGAGGCCCACTTCGAGATCGGGATCATCGCCACCCCGCCGGACGCCGCCCAGGGAGTGGCGAACACGTTGGTGCAGGCCGGCATCAAAGCCATCCTCAACTTCGCACCGGTGGTGGTGAAGGTGCCTTCCGACGTCACGGTCCGCCGGGTCGATCTCGCCACCGAGCTCCGGATCCTCAGCTACCACATCGCCCGGAATCAGTAGCAGCGGAGGCACCCCGGGCGCGGGCGATCAGCGATCGGCCATAAACGGTCGCGCCAAACGTGCCCGTTCGCCGCTAGAGATCGGCGCGTTCCTGGGTTTCCTCGTACTGGTTGAGCGCCACGAGGAACATCACGAACAGGATCGCCGAGACCAGCATGAACGTGAGGGGAACGATTCGGATCTCGAAGGCGTTGAGGCCCTCGATGTTCTCCGGCCGGGGACCGCGCGGGGCGTACAGCACGAACAGAAGCGACCCGATCGTCGACCATGCGAAGATCCCGGCGCCCGTCACCAGGAACGCCAGCTTCTTGCCCAGATTGGTGTAGGTCAGCAGGTAGATGCTGCCGAAGAACACCACGATGGACACCAGCGTGAGCAGGATGCCGGTGACGAACAGGTTCGCCGACAGCAGCTCGCGGAACAGCTCGCGGATCATCTGACACCTCCCTTCCCGGTCAGGTCTCCTGATCGGAGCCAGTGGGCGAGATCCGTCAGATCGCTCTCGGAGAGGAGCGCCCCGAACGCCGGCATCTGGCCGTTGCCGAAGCCGTTCACGCCGTAGGGCTTGTTCGCTGTGGCCCCGGTGATCAGGAAGCCCTTCAGGTCCTCGTCTGACAGGAACTGCACCGCCGGTCGTCCGTCCCAGAGCGCCGGGGCGAAGCCTCCCGAACCGGCCTCCTGGGAGAATGCCGCACCGGCCGACCAGCCAGACGTGTGGCAGCGCGCGCAGTAGGCGTTGAAGATTCCGACGACGCGGGCGGCTCGATCGGTGTTCCCATCGAACGTGGCGTCTGCGATCGCCCGGAAGTCGAACTCCCAGCGCCGTGCCTCTCGGGCGGCATTGAGGTTGTCGAGGGCCGCCTCGGCCGGCGGGAGGAGGGCGTCGAGGTTGTTCGCCTGGACCGTGAGGTTGGTGGCGATGGTCTGCAGGGAGGCCACCAGCCGCCGCGCAGTTTCGAGATCGGACTCGCCGCCAACCGACTCCGGGTTGGAAGGATCGAGCGTCGCCGCCTGGAAGCCGCCGGCGAT
Source organism: Acidimicrobiia bacterium (assembly GCA_036525795.1). Lineage (GTDB taxonomy): Bacteria > Actinomycetota > Acidimicrobiia > Spongiisociales > ZC4RG35 > DATCZS01. Next base: position 17,915 of record DATCZS010000116.1, read on the forward strand.
GACCTCGCCGATTCCCTGGGACACGAAGCCGCCGATCTGCGCCTCGGCCGTGTCGGAGATGCCGTCGCCGTCCGAGTCGTCTCCGCCGGCGGCGATGGCGTTCTCGATCCCGGCGAGCACCGGGACAAGAATCGGCGCCCGCTCGGTGTCGATGAGCTGGCGTATCGCTGCCACCGTCTGTTCGACCACACCGCTGTCGGGAACCACCGGGTCGAGCTTGACCTCTCGAAGGCCGGGAGGAAGGAACGCCACCCTCGCCTCGGCGGCGATGTCGGAGAGCACCTGTTCGGCAGCATCACTCAGGGTGTCCCCGTCCACGTCGATGCCCTGGCCCGCCCCGTCGAGCGTCGCCTGCGCCCGGTTGGCGATGTCAGCCGCGATCGGCGCCAGTGAAGGTGCCTGGCGCAGGTCGGCGATCACCTGACGCTGTGTGATGATCGCCGTCTCCACCTGATCGGGGGCGTTCTCGAGTTCGGTGAGCGCGTTGGCGATGCGCTGTTCGACCTCGTTGTTGGCCTCGGCCTGGGGCACCTGCTGGGTTTCGAGGTAGTTGATGATGTCCTCGATCTGTTGATCGTTCATAGGACCGCCGCCTGCGACACCCCAGGCAGGCATCGGCGAGTTGCCGCGGCCGTAGACGAGCCAGTAGCGGATCTGCTCGCGGTCGTACCGGTAGAAGATGTCATTGATCGAGGGGGCCGCCCAGCTCACGGAGGCACCGGTTCGCTTCTCGATGTAGCGGGCCACTCCGCCCGACCCGCCGGGACCGTGACAGCCGTAACAGGCGAACTCCTCGACGAGATGGTGCCCACGCTCCACGGACTCCTCGTCGAACTGCTCGACGAAGCCTTCCTGGCGATTGGTCTCGGTCAGGTAGTAGAGGGGCAGACCGATGGCCAGAAACGCAGACAGCAGCACCGCCGCCTGCTGGGCCCGTTCGAGCCGCCTGGTCTCGAGGGTGTCATCTGATTCGCCCGGCGCCAGGTTGGCCGGGATCTCTTCGGCCCCGCGGTTGCGAAGCGCCGAGACCCCGAGAAAGGCCAGCCATCCGATGGCGGCGACGATGACGAGCGTGATGACGAGGGTGGAGGTCACGAGCCTCCTCCGATGCACGACGGGCCCTTCGGATACTCCACGGAGGGCTGGAGCGCCCGCGGGGTCTCGACGATGCTTCCCGTCTTGATTACGAGCTCGCCCACAGAGGTGAGTTCGACCACGAATCGATCGAGGTTGCGGGGCGCCGGTCCGGCGTTGTACTCGCCGATCCCGTTGTATTTCGACCCGTGGCACGGGCATTCGAAGCCCTGGGAGGTCTGACACCACGGCACGCGGCATCCGAGATGCACGCAGCGCTGGTACAGGGCCATGACACCGGCCGCCTCGACGCCTTTGTCGACGAACTCCGACGACAGGGCGGCCGGGCCCGGCACGACGTAGGCGCGGGCCTCGGGGATGAACACGGGGGTGATCGAGCCGTCATCGTTGATCGCCTGGAGGAGCAGGTCGGCGGCAGGGCCGACATTCACGTCTGCCCCGAATCCGCCGGAGAGCCTCGGCCACAGGAACGAGAGGCTGGCCAGGCCGAACAGGCCGGAGAACGTGCCGAACGTGGCCCCGAGCGCCCGATTGAAGAACTGGCGTCTGGTGACTCCTGCCTCTTCCGGGGTGACCTCGACCAACCGGGTCTCGGTGGAGACGCTCACCGCCACCGGGGCGGGCTCGGCCGCGTCTTCCGGACCCATCGCCATGCCGGTCTCGACGGCCTCGGGTTGGGCCTCCTCAGCCTCCACCGCCGCCACCGGAGGGAGATCGAGCGCCGTCGAGCGGTCGGCGGCGAGTGTCTCCGCCGACACCGACCCCCGCCAATCACGCCCTGCCGACCGGCGCCAGGCGATGGCGAAGGCAGCGAGCGCTGCGGCCACGGCAACGGCGGCGACCGCCAGCAAGATCCAGTTCTCGGCACTCATTCGAAATGCACCCAGTCCTTGAGGTCGTCGAAGAAGATCCCGTCACGCCACGGATAGGCGAAGTTGAAGCCCTTGCCCCGGAACAGCACTCCGAGGACGGTGAGCGTGGCCGACCCGGTCAGGAAGATCGTGTAGAGCATGATGGCGAACTTCCGGTCGGACGGCTTGGTCGACGGATTGCGATCGATGTAGGGGACCATCATGAACCCGATGAGTCCGATGATGGTGGGGACCGTCACACCGGCGATCTGAGGGTCGAAGTAGCTGAGCAGCTCCTGCAGTCCCAGGAAGTACCACGGTGCCTTCGACGGATTGGGGGTGGCGTTGAAGTTGGCCGGCTCCAAGAGCGGTGCCTGGAGGATGACCGAGAGGATCAACAAGAACGCGGTCATCGCCAGCAAGGCCACGAACTCGGCCAGCATCAGGTGGGGCCACGTGTTGACCTTGTCGATGGGCTCGGCCTTGACGTTCTGAATCGCCCGGGCCTTGACGACTGTCAGAAGCCGCTGAGTGCGCACCCCTTCCGGGACGTTGGCGGGAGGTGCGACGGGGCGGGCGCTGACCACCGCCGCCTTTCGACCGTTGCCGCCGCCATTGGCAGGTGGAGCGGTCGGCGGCGTCTCGGCGGGAGGAGCCTCTGCGGTCGCCACCGCCGCAGCAGCCGGCTCGGGCTCGGCCGCGGGGGGCGCAGGCTCCGGCCGATCGCTGATCGCCGATCCTTGATCGCTCTCCGCCGCCGCAGGCGCCGGAGCCGGCGGCGCATCGCCCGCCATCTCGGCGAGGACGTTGGCCAGCGGCAGCCCGAGCGAGCGCGCCTTGGCCTCGGCAGATCGCTTCACCAGGTTGGCGGGAAGTCCGCTGGCGGCGGCGGCTCTCGCCACGAGGACATCGACGTCGCCACCTGCCGCAGGCGGCGCAGCAGGCGCCGGGGGAGGTGTCGGGGCCGGAGGAGGTGTCGGGGCAGGCGCCGGAGCCGCAGCAGGTTCTTCGGTGGGTTCGGCTCCCGCCGGCTCACTGGCCGCCGGCTCACTGGCCGCCGGCTGATCGCCGCCGGATGATGGTGATTCGGCCGGTTCCGGCGCGGCGGGCGGCCTCTCGCCCTTCATCTCGGCGAGCACCTGCTCGACGGGAAGACCGAGGGCCTTCGCCTTCGCCTCTGCCGATCGGCGGAGGAGATCTTCTGGGATGTCGACCATGGGTTCTCCTCGACTCAGAGCGGTCCTGAGATTCCGCCGTCCTTGCGCACCCGCCAGAAGTGGACCGCCATGAAGATCACGATGATGAACGGCAGGAACAGCACGTGCAGCACGTACCACCGCAGCAGTGTTCCTGCGGTCACCTCCACTCCGGCGAGGAGCGCAAACTTGACCTGGGCACCGAACACCGGAACGAAGCCGGCCATGTTGGTGCCGACCGTGACCGCCCACAGGGCCAGCTGGTCCCACGGCAGCAGGTAGCCCGTGAACGAGAGCAGCAGCGTGAGCAGGAGGAGCACGACGCCGACCACCCAGTTGAACTCGCGCGGCGGCTTGTACGCCCCGTGGTAGAAGACCCGGCTCATATGCAGGAACACCGTCAGCACCATCAGGTGGGCGCCCCACCGGTGCATGTTCCGCACCAGCGATCCGAAGGCCACGTTCGTCGACAGCGCGGCGACGTCGGCGTACGCCCGGTCGGCGGTGGGGGCGTAATAGAACATCAGGAAGATGCCGGTGATCGTCAACAGGATGAACAGGAAGAAGCTGAGCCCGCCGAGGCACAGCGTGTAGGAGAGCTTCACACCGTGCCGCTTCACCTTCACCGGGTGAAGGTGATAGAGCACGTTGTTCATGATCACGTACGAGCGGTTGCGCGGGCTGTCCGAGTACCCCTTCTTGAACGGCGATCCGGGGCGCAACACCGACTCGACGAACTGCGAGCCGCGCAGCCGTCCCCCCGCCTCGGCGGTCTTCTCTCGGACTCGATCCAAGAGCCCCGACTTCCCGTTGGCTTCAGCCACTCGTCCTCCTACCAGCGCATTCCATAGGCGTACCCGTTCTTGAAGTCTCGCTGCCCTGTGTCGACCTCCCACGGGCGGGCGTTCAAACCGAGTTCCTCGGTCTGGGCAGCCAGCGAACCTTCGAACTTCCCGAGCGATATCACCCCGGTCGGGCAACGGTCGATGCACAGCGCGCACCGCGTGCATTCGTTCTCGTCCACCACGAAGAACCCGAAATTGGTGGGATCGCCCTTCGGATCGTCGACGTTCACCGCGTCGGTGATGGCGTCGACGGAGAGGTAGTGAATGCACTTCCACGGACAGATGTCGACGCACCCCTCGCAGAGGATGCACTCGGACTGGTCGATGTGGAGAAACTGCTTGGGACGGAGCTTGTCCGTGAAGTAGTCACCTTCGACAAGGGCGAGCTGGTAGTCGTCCCGGAACGGAGGCGTCTCGTCGACGATCCCCCGCGGCATCAGTCTTCATCCTTTCGCACGAGGGGGCGGCCGTAGGGAGAGGTGGCGACCGGCGGCTCCGGGGCGGCAGGACGACCCTTGCGGATGTCTTGAAGCTTGTAGGCGACGAAGGCGGCCCCGAACAGGACGGTCATGTTGTAGCCACCCGAGATGATGTCCTTCAAGGCGGAATACGAGATGGCGACGTCATTCCCGAGCACCAACCACTCGGGCACCGTGAAGAAGACCTTCGTGGGGCTCCAGTCGAGATCGGTCTGAGCGAGGTTGAGCCACTCGGAGGGCACGATCCCGTAGATGATGACGAACTCCATCCAGGTCAGGAACGCGGCGAACGCGGCCCGGGCCCAGGTCATCTTCTGGTTGAGCACCCACAGGAGCGCAGCACCCACGATCATCACCTGGGATGCGCCGAACGCCAGCACATACCCCACTGCCTTGGGCAGCCATCCGCGCGGGATCGCATCGAAGATGGCGGGCTCGACGACGACGGGCACGAACTGGCCGTCGATGAACTCCTCTTTGGGGAGGCCGGCGAAGTGGACGAGGATGACGGCGAGTCCCATCAGCGCCACGCCGATCACCAGCATGGCCGCTCCTGCGCGGGTGCGCTGTGAGTCGCTCAGTTCGCCAAGTCGGTACATCTGGTGCCTCGAACCTCGCCGTCCGGTGTTCACCCTGGGTGCGGGCTGGATTTGTAGCAGATCGTTCCGGCCAACCCTACTCCAGGACCAAAGGCCCTAGCGAACATCAATAGAGTGGGACCCCCGAATACCGGCGGATGGATCTCGGTGGCGCCTCCGGAGTCGAGTGGCCCTTCACCGGTGGCTATCCTGCCGGCTGATTCCGACCTGATTCGAGGAGTGTCGTGGCTGCCGCGATGAGGACAGCACCAGACAACACAGCACCCGCGGCGAGCCGGCCCCCCGACACGACGGCGACCTCCCACCTGCTCGTCTCGACGCTCTTCCTCGGCCTCGGCGGCCTGCTCACGGTGCTGGCGATGGCGGGAATCCCGTTCTCCACACTCTCGACCGGGCTCCTCTCGCAAGGCCGCCTGAGGGCGGCGGCGATGCTGGTCGTCATGGTCGGCTGGCTGGTCATCGCACTGACGGGGGCCGTGTACTACGTGCTCCCCCGGCTGACCGGCGCTCGCCTGTGGCGGCCCGGGGTGGCCATGATCGGAATGTGGGCCACCGCCGCGTTGACCATTGGCGGCGTGGTGGCGGTGATGCTCGGACTCGGCGACGGAGTCGAGCCGTTCATGCTCCCGTGGTGGCTGGACGCGCCGTTGCTGGCCACCCTGACCGTCCCGGCCGCGGTCACGATCCAGACCGTCCGCCGGCGAGCCGAGGAAGGCGTCTACGTGAGCCTGTGGTTCGTCATGGCGGGGGTCGTGTGGCTCCCGATGCTCTACGCCGTGAATGCCGTCCCCGGGCTGGCGAGCGTGGGACGGGCCCTCCAGGAAACCGTCTTCGTGGCCGGCTTCACCACCATGTGGGTGACCGCGGTGGGTGTGGGCGTCGCCTACTACGTGGTCGTCAAGGCGACGGGTAACCCGCTCTCGAACCGCCAGCTCGCCAAGGTCGGATTCTGGTCGCTGGCCGTTGCGTCGATCTTTGCGGGGCCCGTGCAGCTCGCCTTCGGCGCAACGCCGGACTGGCTCGACACGGTCTCGGCAGTGCTTGGCCTGGCGCTTCCGGTGGCGGCGCTGGCCAACGCCTACGCCATCGCCACCACTGCAGACCGCGCATGGGAGGAAATCGGCCGGCTGCCTGCGGTCGCCGCCACCATGGGCGGACTGGGGTTCGCCCTCCTCACCGGATCGGCGACCGCCGTCGCCTCGTTCCGCTCGGCGGCCGCCGTCGTCGGCTTCACGTCCTTCTGGGACGGGGTCACCTTCGCCGGGCTGTTCGGGGTCGGAGGGCTGCTCGTCGCCGGGTGGGCGTACCAGTCGTTGCCGGCGATGACCGGGCGGGAACTCGTCTCGACCCGCCAGACGACGCGACACATCCGCTGGACCGTGTACGGCGTGGGATCGACGTCCCTCCTCTTGATGATCGCCGGCGTCCTCCGCGGCTACGCCTGGAACGGAGGGTCCTTCACCGGATCGACCGCAGCGGGAGACGGATGGGCAGCGCTTTCCGGACCGGCCGATGTGATGGTGAGCCTCGCCGTGCTCGGCGCCCTCGTGGTCTTCGCCGGCCAGCTCGCCTTCGTGCTCAACGTGTTCCGGACGATCACCTCGGGACGGGTCACCGCCCAGGAGGTCCTGGTCGAGAGGAGCGGCTCATGAGCGAATTCCTCTCGGCGGCCGCCCAGGCGTTGAACGCCCCGGAAGTGCTCGTGCAGCGCTCCGCCGAGGCTCGCTCCAAAGCGACCGGCACCCCCGTCGAAGCCATCCTCGAGGCCTGGGCCGGCGGCGCGGCCGTCGCCACCCCCGCCCCACAGGCCGCCGCGCCCGAAACGCAACCGGCTCCCACGGCTGCCGCGCCCGAACCGCAACCGGAACCCCAAGCCGAACCGGCACCCGCCGCCCCCCAGCCGGTCACTCCCGCCGCCGCGCAGACCGTCACGGTGAGCACCGCCCCCGCCGAACCCCCCGTGCTCGTCGGGCGCAACGAGAGCCCCATGCGAACGCTCGTGGCCGCGGCAGGGTTGGCGGCGCTGACCCTGCTGATCGGCTTCGTTGCACCCGCCCTCCCCACAGAGGGCAACGGGGTCTACACCTCGGCGACCCCGCTCTCCGAGAGCGGCATCGAAGGGCGCGACATCTACCTTCGCGAGGGCTGCGCATCGTGTCACACCCAGCAGGTGCGCCCCATCGTCGCCGACGCCGGCCTGGGAGGCGTGACCGTGTCCGACTCGAACCAGGTGCTGGGCTCCCGGCGCTACGGTCCCGATCTGGCCCACGTCGGCGCACGGGTCGAGGACGCCGCGGACCTCGACCGGGTGCTGGGCGGCGCAGGCCATCCGTCGTACGCCAGTCTGGGGAACGACGACCTCGCCGCACTGGCGGCCTACCTCACCGAATCGAAGTGATCGACGGAGACCTGACATGAGCGAATTCCTCTCAGCGGCGGCCCAGGCGTTGAACGCCCCGGAAGTGCTCGTGCAGCGCTCCGCCGAGGCTCGCTCCAAGGCGACCGGCACCCCCGTCGAAGCCATCCTCGAGGCCTGGGCCGGCGGCGCGGCCGTCGCCACCCCCGCCCCACAGGCCGCCGCGCCCGAACCGCAACCGGCTCCCACGGCTGCCGCACCCGAACCGCAACCGGAACCCCAAGCCGAACCGGCACCCGCCGCCCCCCAGCCGGTCACTCCCGCCGCTGCCGTCGTGTCTCCGCCGCCCGCCCCCACCGTGGTCAGCCCCGAGGAAGCCCTCGATGTGCCGGTCGTGGTCTCGGTGCCGACGGCCGGCCTGACGGAGCGGACCGCCTCATCGATCCCGAAATGGCTCGTGGCCGCCTTCCTGCTGCTGCCCCTGTTCGGCCTCCTCCACCTCGCAGGCGTCGGAACTGCAGACGCCGGCTGCGAGGAAGGCGGATTCACCCTGGCCGTGGACCGCGTGTCCGGCGAGGTGGAGAACTGCGACGGCTCGGCCTTCGAGGGAAGGGCCGCCGGCGGAGGCGGCGCCGCCGCGTTCCTGGCCCAGGGCCAGGAGGTGTACGGCCAGTGTGCCGCGTGTCACGGAGCCGACGGTGGCGGCGGAGTGGGCCCCGCCTTCGGTCAGGTGATGGTCACGTTCGGCAGCTGCAGCGACCACGTCGAATGGGTTCGTCTCGGCACCAATGGATTCCGCGAGCAGGGAATCGCCACCTACGGCGACCTGGCCAAGCCGGTCGGGGGCGGCGGGGTGATGCCGAGTTTCGGGCAGCTCAGCGAAGAGCAGCTCGCCTCGGTGGTCGCCTTCGAGCGCATCCGGTTCGGCGGCGGCAACCCCGACGAGGTCCTCTCCGACTGCGGGTTGGTGACGCCCGACGCCGAGACCGGGACCGAGACCGATGCCGGGGCGGAGACGCCGGTGGACGGCGAGGCGCCGGCCGGAGGCTGACGGATCGGGCTCTTCGGGTTCGGATTCGTTGCGGGGCGCCCTCGCATCCCGGATGCCAATCGCGCCATCAGACGCGACGAAGCCTCCCGGGGCAGGGGAGGCTTCGTCTTCGAGAACGGCGTTTCCACCCGTGGGGCGGGCTGGGAGGCTATCCGATCACACCTAGGGTCTTGAACGTGCCCTTGGTATGAACTGGGTGGTTACCTTCCATTCTCGGCGGGGGTCTATTGACCCCTGCGACAGTGTATTCGACAACAAACGAGATCGACTTGAGATCTTTCTATCTCGAATTCTTGACACGTACCGGATGTCACCTGTGCGATGAGGCACTGCCGGTCGTTCATCGGGTCGCCCGCCTCACCGGAGCCTCCGTGAGAGAGGTCCAGGTCGAGTCGGACGACGACCTCCTCCGCCAGTTCGATCTCCGTATCCCGGTCATCCGCGAGCCGCGAGGCCGGGTGCTCGCCGAGGGAATCATCGAGTTCCGTCCACTGCTTCGATCTGCCGTGGCGGCGCGTCTGCGCAGACGGTGACGATCTCCGTCGACCGGACACGCCGATGGCCGCACGGCGCGATTCGGCTGCGGACCGGGGATCGGCGAGAATCGGCCGGTGCGTCCGGCGACAGCGATCGTGGTGTTGGTGTTGTTGGCGGTGATCGTGATCGCCGCCATCGTCCAGGCGGTGGAGCTGCTCAGCCCGCCAGCGTCAGTGCCATCCCAGATGCCAGGTTGAGCGCTTCCGAGGCATCTCCACCCCGCACGGCGAGGGCGATCAGACCGGCGCTGTCGACGTGCAGAAGGAGATCGCCCTCCTCCACGTCGCCGTAGGCGGTCACCCACTGCACCTCGTACTCGCTGGCACCCACCTTGACCGTGATGGTCGCGTCCGGGTCGATGCCCGCGAGCCGGATCTCCTCGGGCCCGATGTTCGTCTGGACGTTGCCGAACCGATCGATCCACCATGCCCTTCCGGACACGAACCCCTCCCCCACCTCGGGGAGCGGGAGAAGCAGCGGGGTCACCGTCTCGGGGTCGACGGACGGGCCGAGGTCCGCGAGGTCGGCCTCGCCCGAGGCGAGGACTGCCGCCGCCGGCGCGAAGACGTCCCTCCCGTGGAAGGTGGCCCCGACCGACGGTATGCGGAAATCCGGGTTCTCGAGCGACACGATGCGGCCCGCACCACCCACCAGGGCCACCGCCGGCGAGAGCAGCCCGTTGTCCGGGCCCACGAAGAATCCGCGCTCGGTCTCGGCGGCGATGGCCCTTCTCGCCGTCCCGACCCCAGGATCGACGACCGCCAGCACCACCCCTTCGGGCAGGTACTGCACCGCCCTGGTCAGGGCGAGGGCGCCGGCCCGGATGTCACCGGACGGGATGCCGTGTGTCACATCGATCGTTCTGACGTCGGGGGCGATACGCCCGATGACACCGTGGACGACACCCACGAACTCGTCCTTCAGACCGAAGTCCGACAAGAAGCTGACGAAACCCGACATGGGCTGAAGGATACGTCCGCCTGAGGGAGGGATGAGTCGGCAGCCAGAGTGGGTCCCGGGCACCGGTACCATCGCGGCCGATGGCATCACCCCACGACGACTTCACCGAGCGGCTGGCACGCACCGATTGCGTGATGCTGGTCGGGGCCATGGACACCGGGAAGTCGACGGTCGCCCGTCAGATCGCCAAGAAGGCGCTGGCAGCCGGACGCTCGGTGGCCCTGGTCGACGCCGACATCGCCAACTCGACCATCGGTCCCCCCACCTGCGTCGGCCTGGCGGTGCTGCAACGAGAGTCCGACCTGGCCGAACCCAAGGCGGAGCGGCTGCATTTCGTGGGGGGCGTCACACCGGACCGCTTGATCCTGCAACAGGTCATCGCCACCGCTGCCATGGCAGACGAAGGACGCCGGCGGGCCGACCTGGTGATCGTCGACACCACCGGAGCCGTGTCGGGCGTCGTGGGCGAGACCCTCAAGTACCACAAGGTCGAGCTGATTCGCCCGGATGTGGTGCTCGCCCTCCAGCGCGGCGGGGAGATGGAGCCCATCGTCGGGATGCTCAATCGTTTCTTCTCGGTGGAGGTGGTCACCCAGCCGGCCGACCCGCACGTGATGCCGGTCGGCCCCGATCAGCGGGAGGCGAGGAGACGCGAGCTGTTCGCACTCGAGTTTGCCGAGCCGATGGAACGCTGGCGGGTGCGGCCGACGGTGTTCGCCCCCACGCTTCCCGTGGGACTCGACCTCGAACGGCTCGACGGGATGCTGGTGGGCATCCAGGATGGTACGGGCGGCTGTCTGGGCCTGGGCCGCCTGGTGCACGAGGAAGGCGTACTGAGAGTGGTCACCGCCGCCGGAGAGGGCATGCAGGGCCTGCGGCTCGGTTCACTGAGGATCGACCTGGAGCGCTATTCGGTCAAGCCCGTCAACCTGCGCGAGTTGATGTTCGGGATCTGAGCGGCGGTCGCACGTCACACGTCGCACGTCACACGTCGCACGTCACACGTCGCACGTCTCACGTCTCACGTCACACGTCGAACGTCACACGTCACACGTCACACGTCGAACGTCGCACGTCTTCGACCACTGAAAGTGGGCAACAACCACTCAAGGTGGTGAGATGAAACGCCGATTCACCACTCATGTCATTGGAGTGGCGGAGAGGACTTGCGTTTCTGACGGTGGCCCTGGCGGTCGTCGTCACCTCTGTCGTTCCCGCCGTCGCCGCCCCTTCCGACGAGACGGAATTCGTCTCGCTGATCAATCAGACCAGGACGGCCGCCGGGCTCGGGCCCCTCACCGGCTACGAGGACCTCGTCGACGACGCCCGCCGTCACACCGCCGAGATGATCGCTGCAGGCAAGATCTACCACTCGACGAGCGCCCAACTGAGCTCCTACACGACCGGATGGACACAGGTCGGCGAGAACGTGGGCATGGGTCCCAACCCGTCGATCCTCCACACGGCGTTCATGGCCTCCCCCAGCCACAAGGCCAACATCCTCGGTGACTACGACCGGGTCGGGGTAGGCGCCGATCGGGCCCCCGACGGAACGATGTTCGTCACGGTGCTGTTCATGAAGTCGGCGTCGGTACCCGCCACGACCTCGACCACCACCCCTCCCCCGACCACGGCGCCTCCGACCACGACCACCACGCTGGCCGCTCCCGTGCAGACACCGGTGGTGGCATCGGCGTCGACCGGACCGGAGGTGGCGTCCGCACCGAGGGAGATCCCGCTGCTCTCCCCGCAGCCGACATCAGGAGGGCTGGGGGCGGCCTGGCTGGATCTGAAGGTCCTGGCCGGTTCCTACTGCGTCGTCGTCCGTGTCGACGGAGCGATCTGCGTCGAGTGACGGCACCGGCCGAAGAACCCCGGGGCCACGCGCAAGCGCCCGAGGAACCTCCCCCACGATCGTCCCCGCACTTCCCCGAACGGGCACATTTCCGTGGCTTCAGCACCTCGGGCGTTGCAGTCTGAACGTATCCCGCCCATAGGCGACCGTCAACCCGTGTGCGAACCAGCACCCTCGCAGCGCAATCCGGGCCAAGTCATCGCTATCGATCGCTGTCGTTCACCCGAACCCGCCGCGGGACCACGTTTTCCACCGAATCCACAGGTTTCCACAGGGGGATGTGCACAACCCCCTGTGGGCAACTTTCTACGACGGTTTTTCGCGGGAGAAGGCCGCTCTCACCAACGGCCGGAACGCCACCTCGACCATCTGATGGATCTCTCCCAACAGGAAGTCCAGTTCGAGCGAGTCGACGTGTTCGGCAGCGAGACGACCGACGATCACCACGGCGTCCTCGCGGTCGAGGGCGAAGTGACAACGCCACCCGCCGATGTTGCGCACCAGGCACTGGCGGTAGACCTCCGCCGCGGCCTGGGGCGGGGAAGGGATCACGTAGGCCTCGGCCCGGATCGAACGGTCTCCTACGTCGAACCACACGGTGGTGACATCGCGGGCCTCCTGGCGCATCCGTACCGCCCACCGCCCGTCGACCTGCTCGGCGTACTCGACGGATGAATCCGGATCGGCCACCCAGCGACCGATCATCTCCTCCAGGACGTCACGATGCCGAGACACGGGAGACGGCTCCCTCGTAGAGCTCGAGATACCGGTTGGCGGTCGCCTCCCACGAGAAGCGCTCCGACCAGGCGATCGCCCCGGTCGAGAGCCGGTCGGCCAGGGCGGCGTCGGACAGCAGCGAGATCATGGCGGAGGCGTGATCGCCCGGGTCCCATCCGTCGACGAGAAGACCCGACTCGCCGTCCGACACGACGTGGGGAATCCCCCCGACGTTGGCGGCGACGACAGGCAGACCACACGCCTGAGCCTCTGCCGCCACCAGTCCGAACGACTCGCTGCGGGAGGGGAGGGTGAGCAGGTCTGCCGCTCGGTACAGATCCACGAGGTCGGCGTGAGGGACGGGATCGACGAACCGGACTCGATCGGCGAGGCCTGAGTCCTCCACGAACGCATGCAGGCGATCGAGTTCGCTCCGACCCGACGGGCCGCTCGGGCCTCCCACGATCAGCAGGCGCGCCCCGGCGTGGCTCTCCAGCACGCGCGAGAACGCGGCCAGCGCAACATCCACTCCCTTCAACGGCTGGATCCGGCCGACGAACAACAGCAGCGGGCCGTCCTCGAACCCCAGCCGGCGACGGGCCTCTTCCCGGTCTCCCGGGGCAAACACCTGGTGGTCGACGCCGGGGGGCGACGTGCACAGCCGGGCGGGATCGGCGCCGTAGTGCGACAGGAGATCCTCGGCCTCGAGCGGGGTCGAAGCCACGACGCAATCGGCCGCCTCGATCACCTCGAACTCCGCCGCAATGCGCAAGAGCGATTCGGGAGCTTCGTCGTGGCGCCTGGTGAGATCCTTGACACGCCCCAGAGTGTGGAATGAATTCGCCATTGGAATCCCGAGCCGGCGCTTGATTTCGAGCCCTGCCCACCCGCTCAGCCAGTAGTGACTGTGGACGATGTCGGGCAGACCCCCGAAACGGTCGATCACGCCTTCGGCAAACTCGCGAACGAAGCGCGCCGCCCGGCTTGTGTCCAGTGTGCGAACCGGACCGGCCTCGATGTGGTGCACACGGTATGCGCCATCCCCAACGACGACCGTGTCATCCTGTTCACTGTCATCACGGCGGGTATAGACGTCCACCTCGACGCCGCGCCGGGACATCGTCCGTGCCAATTCGTCGATGTAGACGTTCATTCCTCCTGCATCGCCCTGCCCCGGCTGGAGGAGCGGAGAGGTGTGCATGGACAGATACGCCACCCGGGAGATCATCGCTTCGCCCTCACCCTGTAGAGAGGGCGCGCCTCGGCCCCGAGACGGAACTTGTACTCCTCGTCCCCCTTCAGGAAGTCGAATCGGGGGAGACCTTCTTCGATGGCCGTCTCGATCATGGTGCCGATGATGGCGATGCCGGGAGATGCCGACGCCAGGCTCGGGTCGTACGCGCTGTTGTAGAGGTAGAGACCCTCGCTGTCCGAATACGACAGCAGGCACGCCGCAGCCCGATCCGTGCCGGGGATCCTGAGCATGTCGAGACGCCAACCCGGCGTGTCCGCCAGCACGCGGAACATCCGTTCATGCCGGGGATCCATGAACTCGCCCTTCTCCCCGGCGGAGAGCCTGTGGAGCCGGATGAACTCGTCGAACGCCCAGTCGACGTGCCGATGGGTCTCGTGGACGAGCGGTCCCACCTCCTCCTCGTAGCGCCGCCGCTTGCGTCGCAACTCGTGGCGCTGCTTCTTCCCGATGTCTCCCAGATAGTCCTCGAAGCCGGCACCCAGCGGGACCACCGCCGTGAGCGCATGCTGGTCGATCCCCACCCGGAGCCCGTTGGACTCGAGGGCATCGGCGATGTCGGCCGCACAGGGGTGAGGCAGGGAATCGAAGTCGATCTCGGCGTCTGGCGGGAGCCCGTCGACCAACTCGGCGATGGCCGGCTTGACGTCGCCTCCGAGCCAGGTGTGGTAGTCGGTGAGATCCGCATCGCCGGCCAGCCGAACGATCCCGTCGCTCCGGGTCACGGCGAGAGCGGCGTCTCCTGCCGCCCACAGCTCCACCTGGTCGTCGCCTGCCACGATCCGGAGGAACTCGCGGCGCGGAAACGGCCCGACGGCACCTGCCGCCGGAGACAGCTCCCACGCACGATGATCCCACACGGTCATTTCGCCTCTCTCAACTGGACCACTCCCCGCACGGAACCGACCGGTTCCTCACCACCCAACACCGGACGCGCCAGCGCCATTCCGAGTCGATCGGCGCCACCATGCGGCACCCACCCCAGTTCGTCCAGCGTCGCCGCCAACAGCGGCGCCACTCCCCGATCCGACCCGTCCCAGACCTTGACGGCGATGGCACCGAACCCATGGACGGCCACCCCCAGGCAGGCTTCGGCGCCGCGCTTGGCGACCGCGTGCAGTTCGATGGCCACCGCCGCGTCTGCAGCGCCCACCCCCGACACCAGAGCAGGGAACCGGTGCATCGCGGTACGGATCTCCAGGTACCCCTCGGAGACGGACAGCGAGGCGAACGCCCGCGCCAAGGACACCGTCGTGACCCGGAACACCGGCACCCCGCAACCGTCGATCCCCGTGGCGCCGTCGGCCAGGGCGCCGATACTCGTCATCTCGGCGGCGACGGCCTGCTGCAACGGATGTTCCGGTGACAGGTAGCTCGCCGGATCCCAGCCCTGAGCCACGCAGGCGCGCAGCATCGCTGCGTGCTTGCCGGAACAGTTGTTGTACACCCGCCTCGCCGTGAGGTCGCCGGCCGCGGCACGGCGCCGGTCGGCGGACTTCGAGAGGGGCCGGGCGGGCGGGCACTTCAGATCGGACTCTTTGAGCCCTGCCGACTCGAGCATCTCACGGACCAGGGCGACATGAATCGGATCCCCGTCGTGGCTCGCACACGCAACCGCCAGCTGCTCCGGTCCGAGCGCGGCTCCCAGGCTCTGTGCCACCTTGGCCTGGAACGGTTTGGCGGAGGATCGGGCGAAGAAGCGGCGTTCCACGTCGCCCGCCACCCCTGTCAACCGGCCACGGGGGTCGCACGCTGCCACGGATGCGGTGTGTTCCGCCTCGATCAGCCCGCTTCGAGCGACGAGCGCGACGGCGGTAGCGGTCACCGACCCGGCCCCCCGAGGCCCGGGCAGGCCTGCCCGGCGGTGTCTGTGGTCGTCACGAAGAAAGCGCCGTGGCCGTAGGCTCAGGAACCGACCCGATCGGCCTGCCCGGTCCGATACCGCTCGGCGATGGCCGCCGAAATCCGGTCGGCCACCTCCTGCACCTTGCGGCGCTGGTCGGAGTAGTCGCCGGCCAACGCGGCGACCGCGTCGATGGCGGCTGCCAGGCCCTCGTCGTCGATCTGGTCGAGCCGGGTGAGGGCGTCGTCTCCCAGAACGAAGTCCACCGTGCGCCTGCCCACGTCCGGCAGAGGAGGAATGTCGGTGATCACGTGCCTCATCACCGGCTCGTGATCTCCGGCCGGCTGCGGATCGGAGAGGATCTCCGGCAGGGCCTCGATGAGGCTCCGGGTCTCCTCCCCGCTTCTGCGTCGCTGCTCGAAGCGCAGCATGTCGAGCCGCCCGTGAAGCAGACGCCGGTAGTAGGAGAGTTCGTTCTCGACGTCGTTGGCCAGCTGACGCCGCTCCCGCAGCACCTCGATCTCGACCGAATCGAGATCCGAGCCGAAAGTCTCGTCGAGGATGATGTCTGTGCGGCGGCGCGAAGGCATGACCTGATCCTACCTAGCAGACGCCACGCACCGTTGGATACGGATTGACGGCTGCCGCTCCTCGCCCTCCAGGGTGGATCTCGAAATGAAGGTGCGGGCTTCCTCCCCGGGCGTTGCCGGTGTCTCCGTTGTAGCCGATCACCGTGACGCCGCCGCTCACCCGCTGCCCGTTCGACACGTTCCACGACGCCAGGTGGGCGTAGTAGTAGGCGAACCCGTTGTCGGCGACCAGCCAGACCGACTTGCCGCCGAGCCCCCCGTTCCCGACCAGGACGTATCCGTCACCAGAGGCAACCAGCGGCGCATTCCACGGGCCGAACATGTCGACGCCCTTGTGGCGACGCCCACCGGATCGAGGAAACCCCCACGAGTCGATGAACGACGAGCCGGGGAAGGGGCAGCTGAACCCGCTGATCGAAGGGATGCCGGCTGCGCCGCCTCCGCGGGCGGCGGCGCGGCGGGCGGCCTCGGCTGCCAGCTGCGCCTGGTAGCGGCGGTTCAGCGCCTGACAGTCGGCGCTCAGTTCGGCGAATGCAGCCTGTTTCTCTTCGGAGATGGCCTGACTCTCGTCGGCGAAGGCCTTCTGCTCTGCCTCGAGCTCCCTCAACTGGGCGTCGATCTTCACGAGTTCGTCCTGGAGCCGTTCGAGCTCGGATTTGGAGGCGAGGAGATCGTCCAGTGATCCCATCTCGTCTTCGGTGGCGAGGGAGAGGAACTCCGTCCCGGTGATGATCTCGTCCACCGAGTCTGCGAACAGCACGAGGTCGGATCCCGAACCGCCCTGCATGTAGAGCGCAACCGCCAGGTCCTGGATTCGGACCTCGATGTCCTCGATCTCGGATTGACGGAACTCGACACGCTCGACGGCCCGCTCCCGCTTGTACTCGACCGCGGCGACCTCGTTCTGGGTGGCCTCCCATGCGAGGTTGGCCTCGATGAACTTCTCCTCGGCCGCCTTGAAGACGGCGTACTGCTCTCGGGACGCGGCGCACGCCTCGTCCACCTCGGACTTCGTCACCGAGAAGGCAGGCGACTGCGACAACGACCCGACCAACACGGCGACCAGGAAGAAGGACAGCCGGCGAGCGAACATGCGACCGGACATTGCCGGATCATGGTACCGGTGCCCGGAGAATCGGGGAATCGCCCTCTTCGACGCCGGGTCCCGCCCAGCCGAGCGACTTCGTCGACCCGGGTTGCGGGAGGCCACATGTCGCCGGCGCCGGCCACATTCGGACGGCACCCTCGGTGGGCTAGCCTGCCCGGATGGCGGCGGTGCTGTGGGTGGCGTTCGGCGGGGCGGCCGGATCGGTGATCCGGTACCTGATCTCGGATGCCCTCAACCGGCGCGACGCACCGTGGGGGACGATCGTGGTCAACCTCGTCGGCTCCCTGGCACTCGGCGTGGTGATCGGCTGGTTCGCCCGCCGCAACGCCGACTCGCTGGTGCGAGTGGCGCTCGGGGCCGGGTTTCTCGGTGGCTTCACGACATTCTCCGCCTGGGCGGTCGAGACGGTCGCCCTCACCGACGACGGTCTGATCGGGCGGGCCCTCGCCAACGTCTTCATCTCGATGGTCGCCGCCATCCTTCTCGCCGGGGTGGGTCTGGCGATCGGCCGGAGCATCTGAGACGCGAGACGTGAGACGTGACATGTGCGACGTGCGACGTGCGACGTGCGACGTGACACGTGCGACGTGCGACGTGCGACGTGAGACGTGACACGTGAGACGTGAGACGTGACACGTGACACGTGCGACGTGAGACGTGAGACGTGAGACGTGCGACGTGCGACGTGCGACGTGAGACGTGAGACGTGCGACGTGCGACGTGCGACCCTACGCCACCAGACGCAATGTGAGGAAGAACAGGGGGGCGGCCAGGACGATGCCGTCGAGCAACGACGTCCAGCCCGGGGAGCGCTCCACCAGGATCACCCGCCTGGTGCGCAGGATCGATCCGAACCCCCTTCCCGCCACGAGGGCGGCGGCCACCACGACGCCGGCGATCAGGAACGACACCAGGTCGAGACCCCACACCGCCGCCGCCACCACGGAAGCCAGGATGGCAGTGGCTGCCGTGGCGGTGAACGGGTCGCCGAACGGCAGATGCGTGAACTGTTCGAGCACCAGTGCCACCACCACGGTGCTGAAGGCGATCACGAGGAACACACCGATCACCGCAGTCGATTGAACGAACAGCGAGCGGGCGAGCACCAGGACACCCGTGGCGAGGGCCGCCTGCAGAGAGAGCACGGAGACCGGCGAGATGATCGCGAGGATGCGCGAGGAGTCCGATCCCACCGCCCACAGCAGAGGGAGCACGACCCCGCCGGCCGCGGCCACAGCCAGTCCGGGGGGGCCGAGCAGCCACACGGACACGACCGCCACCACGATGGCTGCCATCGCCGGCAGCACGGGCAGGTCCGTTCCGCGGAACGACACCGTGTTGACGACGTCCCCGACCCACACCGCCACCACGGCCACGACGGCGGGCGCCCACCACGCCGGATCGTCGAGGACGTTGGCGATCACCAGAACGGCGACCAGACCCAACGGAACCCCCACCTCGGACAATCCGAATGCCGGGCGTTCGAGCATGGCCGAGCCCCCGGACACCGGCGGGATCAGCGCCACTTCGTCGTCGGCCGAGACCTGCTGGGACGGTTCCGCTTCCTCGCCGTTGACCCACACCCTGGCGTTGCCGAGGCTGCGTTCGAAGGCGCTGCCGTAGCGGCGCCCGGCTTCGGCGAGCACCTCGGCCACGGTCGCCCCGTCGATGTCGGTCGAGCCGACACCGGCGATGTCCCGCAACCCGGCGAACATTCTCAGCCGCGCCATCCCCCCACGCTAGCGTCACCCGGCCCCGAATCCGGGCCGTCATCGGGGTCGGCTTCGGTGGGTTCGTTCGACTCCCGACCGAACCCCTTCTCCCCAGCGGTCGAGCTGTCCTACCCTGGCGGCGATGTCAGTCGAGACTCCGCTCGTGGCCGTGGACATCCCCCTGGTTGGCGACGAGCGACACAAGAACTGGGCGAAGGTGGTCTACTCGGTCGACCCGGCCAAGTCGTCGGGGTGGGCCTTCGTGGGCGACTTCATCGCCGCCGGCGGCATCCAGGACGTTCCGGCCGGCGCGGTGGTGCTCGTCTACGGCGAACGGGGCTCGCGGTCCAACCCCCAGATCGAGGCGAGGGTCTACCAGGCGAACGCCGATGCGACCCTCAGCCATCACCAGACCGCCAAGGGGCGCGCCTGGGCGCGAACCATTCGCGACACCGTGCAGCACTTGATCGACGATCCGCGTCCGCCCGACCCCGACCTCTCGTGGATCTCAGACCAGGCGCTCCTCGCCGAGATCCAGCGGAGAGGGCTGTAGCCGCCTGCGAAGATCGCAGAGGGTCGACCGGGGGTGGTCAGGGGGTGGTCAGGGGTGCCGGACGGGCTGTCGCGCCCTACCCTCGCGGGCATGCATGCTGTTCGCATCCACGCCACCGGCGGGCTCGAAGTCCTGACGTACGAGGAGATCGCTGCCCCGACACCGGGAGAAGGGCAGGTGGTGGTCGAAGTCGCGGCCGCCGGCCTCAACTACATCGACACCTACCACCGCAAAGGTCTCTATCCGATGGAGCTTCCCATGACCCTCGGCCTGGAAGGCTCGGGCACGGTGGCGGCGGTGGGCGACGGGGTCACCGCGCTGTCGACCGGCGACAGAGTCGCCTGGTCGAACGCACTGGGGAGCTACGCCGATCTGGTGGCGGTTCCGGCACAACTGGCGATGAAAGTGCCCGACGACGTGGATCTGGAGCAGGCGGCAGCGGTCATGCTGCAGGGGATGACCGCCCACTACCTGGCGCTCGACACCTACCCCCTGCGTCCGGGCGATCGTTGCCTGATTCACGCAGGCGCGGGCGGCGTCGGTCTGCTCCTCATCCAGGTGGCCAAGATGAGGGGAGCGGAAGTGTTCACCACGGTCGGCTCCGCCGACAAGGCGGCCCTCGCCAAGGCCGCCGGTGCCGACCACGTGATCAACTACCAGGTCAGCGAGTTCGGAGCCGCCGTCGAGGAGATCGCCGGACCGCGTCCCCTGGCAGTGGTCTATGACGGAGTGGGCAAGACGGTGTTCGATCGCAGCCTGGAGCTGCTGCGACCCCGGGGCACGATGGTCACCTACGGCAATGCCTCGGGGCCGGTCGATCCGGTGTCGCCGCTCCGTCTCATGCGGGGAGGCTCGCTGTATCTCACCCGGCCCACACTCTTCGACTACATCGCCACCGAAGAGGCCTTCCGGCGCCGCTGCTCCGACCTCTTCTCCTGGATGGCGGCCGGGGAACTCGAGGTTCGGGTCGGTCACCGCATTCCACTGGCAGATGCCGCCGAGGCTCACCGGCTCCTCGAGGGCAGGATGACCACCGGCAAGGTTCTTCTGATCCCCTAGTCGTACTCAGAGCTCGGCGGCGATGCCGTCTATGACGCGCATCACCATCAGAGTGTCGTCGAGCGGGTGCATCGGGCTCTCGTGGAGACCCTCCGCCACACACCGCTGCACCTCCCGCACCTCCCAGCGATACCCCGAACCCGCGTACGACGTGTCGAGTTCGTCCACCAACCGGTCCTTCGACCACAACGTCAGCCGGGGACTGTGGTGGAACGGAGACGCGAGATGGATCCTCCCGTCTGGACCGCAGATCGTTGCCTCGATCGACGTGTCCGCAACGAAGCTGGATCCAAGCACCGACAGCACACCCCGGTCATGTCGAAGAAGGACGGCGGTCTGGGCGTCGACCCCCGTGTGCGCCGGCACTGCCACGTGGGCTGTACGTTCGGGCGGGCCGGCGAGGAGACAGGCGAGCGTGAGCGGGTAGATGCCCACATCGAGCAACGCCCCTCCTCCCTGAGAGGGATCGAACCAGCGCCGCGTGGGATCCGGCTCGGCAGGAAAACCGAAATCCGCCGCGATGTAGTGGAGTTCGCCGATTCGGCCCTGGTCGAGCCACTCGATCATCGGAGCCCAGAACGGCTGGAAGCGCATCCACATACCCTCCATGAGAAAGGTTCCCGTGGACCGGGCGGTACCGACCAGTTGCTCGGCGTCGCCGAGCGAGGTCGTCACAGGCTTCTCGCACAGCACCGGCATGCCGTTGAGCAGGCTGATGGTGGCGTCTTCGAGGTGATTGTGATTCGACGACGCGACGTAGACACAGTCGACGTCGTCGCTCAGGGCCAGCGCCTCGGCGCTGTCGAACGCGGCGGGGATGCCGTGCGCCGCGGCGAATCGTTGGGCTCTCTCCTCTGACCGGGAGGCCACCGCGGTCACGACGGCGTCCTCCATGTGCCGGATGGTGTCGGCCATCGTCTCGGCGATCCCCCCCGTCCCGATGATGCCCCAGCGCACGCGGCCACCTTTCTTCGACTGACCCAAGCCTATGTGGCGCCTGCCGGTTCCGTGTGCTCTGACCGCATGTCCAGACACCCCGGCCGACGGCCCGACACAACACGAAGACTGCCCCGGGATCGGTGGTCTCCCGGGGCAGTCTTCTGGGGAAGGTTGGATCAGTCGTCCGAGCCGCTGCCCGATCCGCTGTTGTCTTCGTCGGGGTCGTCGTCATCGTCGACGCTGCCGGAACCGCTGTTGTCTTCGTCCGCGTCGTCGTCATCGTCGACGCTGCCGGGACCGCTGTTGTCTTCACGATCATCGACGGTGGCGTCGTCGCCGGTCGACCCGGTGCACCGGGGATCGTCGGCGTGCTCGGCCTCATCACACGGACCGCTCACATCCACACCGGACGAATCCGTCGTCACCGTCGTCACCGACACCCCCGCGCACCGAGGATCATCGGCGTGCTCGGCCTCATCACACGGACCACTCACATCCACACCCGCAGACGTGCTCGTGACGGTCGTCACCTTGGAACCCTCCGTCAGGTCGGAGAGCGAAGGGTTGTCGTCGACCATGGAGTCCCCGCCTTCGAGGGCGAACGCCGCTCCGGCGAGGGTGGTGATCAACGTGAGTGCTGCGAGAACCGTGGGGATCCGCGGGTTCATCTGACTGTTCCTTTCCTCTTGGTTCGTTCAAGATGGCGGATCCGGCATTTCCCCCGCGTCAGCGGTTGGTCAAAGAACGGTCAAAGCCGGGCGCCGGCCGACGGCACCGCAGGCGGAGGGCGGGCTGATCGACACGGGACCGGGGCGGTCCTCCACCGGCGAACACGAGGTCCGGTGGCTGCTAGCGGAGGCCCCGGCTCATTCTCTCGATGGCGTCTTCGAGGACTTCGTCGTCTTTGCAGAACGCGAAGCGGACCAGCCGGGAACCCTCGTCGGTCCGGTGGTAGAACGCCGAGGGAGGAATGGCCGCCACCCCCACCGACTCGATGAGGTGGTGGACGAACGAGACATCGTCTGCGAACCCGAACGGGGTGTGGTCCGCCAGGACGTAATAGGCGCCTTCGGGCACCACCACTTCGAACCCGACCGACCGCAGACCTTCGACCAGCACATCTCGCTTCCGGCGGTACCGCCCGAGGAGTTCTGTGTAGTACTCGTCCGGCGCCGCCAGCGCCGCCGCCGAGCCGTGCTGCATCGGGTTCGGTGTGGTGAAGGTCAAGAACTGGTGAGCGGCGCGCACCGCGGCCGTCAGCCGCCGGGGCCCGATCGCCCAGCCTGTCTTCCAACCGGTGAGCGAGAACGACTTGCCGATCGACGAAAGCGTGAGGGTCCGCTCCCACATGCCCGGAAGTGTCGCCATCCTGATGTGCTCTCCGCTGTACACCATTCGCTCGTAGACCTCATCGGTGATGACGATCGCGTCATGCTCAGACGCAAGGTCGGCGATGAGAGTCATCTCGTCGGCCGTGAAGACCCGACCGGTGGGGTTGTGGGGTGTGTTCACCAGGACCGCCCTCGTCCGGTCTCCGAACGCCCGCCGGAGTTCCGCTGCATCGAAACGGAACGTCGGGGCGTGCAGTGTGACGTAGCGAGGAGTCGCACCGGAGAGGGCGCACCCGACCGGATAGGCGTCGTAGGTCGGCTCGAAGAGGATCACCTCGTCCCCGGGGTCGAACAGACCGAGGAATGAGGCCGCCAGTGCCTCGGTGCAGCCGGAGGTCACGGTGACCGATGCATCAGGGTCGAGGGTCATCCCGGTGTCGGCCCGCCACCGCTCGGCGATCGCCTGGCGGAGGGGGGCGATTCCCATCGAAGGCGGATACTGATTCGACTCCTCGCGGATGGCGGCGACGGCAGCTTCCTTGACGAACGCCGGACCCTCCCAGCTCGGATATCCCTGCCCCAGGTCGATGGCGTCGTGCCGGCGCGCCTTGGCGGTGATCGTCGTGAAGACCGTGGATCCGAAAGGCTCGAGGCGCTGCGACACCATGAGTCGAGACGGTAGTCAGCACCTCCGGCCCCGGTCGCGGACACATGGGCACCCGATCTGCGCCGGTTTGGGTGCCGGCCTAGATGAGCAACGCGATCACCACCGGAAGGCTGACGATCGACGCGATCGAACCCACCAGGACGGTGGTGGTGACGAGAGTGGGTTCGAGATCGTGTTCGAGAGCCACCATCGCCGTGAACACGGCGGCCGGCATCGCCGACTGCAGGACGACGACTCCGGCGGGCACGCCGGTGAGGTCGAAGAGGGTCGCCGCCGCGGCAGCGGCCAGCGGGTTCACCACGAGCTTGGTCCCCACCGGAACCGATAGTTCGGCTCCGATCCGGGGACGGCTCATGGCAGCGAGCTGTGCGCCCAGGGTCAGGAGCATGACCGGGATGAGTGCCCCGGAGATCAGAGAGATCGGGCGTTCGATCAGAAGTGGAACCTCGACATCGAAGGCGTTCACCACGAGGGCGGGCGGAACTGCCAGGGTCATCGGAGCCATCAATGCCGTCCGGACTGCGATCGCCGGCGAAGCCCTCTGGCCGGATGCGGCCGTGACGCCCACGATCAGGCCCCCGATGTTGATCACGATGAACATCACACCGGCGAGGGGAAGGGCATCCTCGCCGTATGTGAATGCGACGATTGCGAGCCCGAAGTTTCCGACGTTGCCGTAGACCGATGTCATGATCGACGCCGCGGTCGCCGGCCGGGAGCGCCGGGTCGCCCGCATCGTCGCCACGGTGATCAGCGCCGTCGCCGCCATGGCGACCAGGCCGCTCGCAGCCATCCGACCGATCAGTCCCAACTCGAGGTTGGCGTCGCCGAACACGTTGAAGATGAATGCCGGACCGAGGATCCAATAGGACAGCTTCGACAGCGTGGCGGGTTGCAGATCCAGCGTGCGCCCGGCCCACGCGCCCACCGCCACGATCAGGAAGACCGGCCCGAGGATGTCGAAGAGGATGGAGGCCATCGGCCGCGAGGCTACCGGTCAGGGGTCGGCGAGAGCGCCTGACGGCGCCGGTATCGGGTATCGGCGATCGGCCCGACGTGCGACGTGCGACGTGCGACGTGAGACGTGCGACGTGAGACGTGCGACGTGAGACGTGAGACGTGAGACGTGAGACGTGCGACGTGCGACGTGAGACGTGCGACGTGCGACGTGCGACGTGAGACGTGAGACGTGCGACGTGAGACGTGAGACGTGAGACGTGCGACGTGAGACGTGCTCATCCGCCGCTGACGGCGACTTCGGCCTCAGGAGGGATGGGATGACTCCACCCACCGTCGAGATAGCGATGAGGGAGCCGGACCGGACGCGGGCCGTGGGTGTGCCCCCGGGGCATCCGGCTGGCGCCCTCTTGAGGCTCGGCGTCCCGGTCGAGCGAGGACAGGATGCGTTCGAGCCGATCGAGACTCTCGACCTCTGCGAGCGTCCTGCGCACATCGGGGCCGACCGGGTATCCCTTCAGGTACCACGAGACGTGCTTGCGGATGTCGCGCATCCCGACCGGCTCGCCGAACCACTCCGCCAGGAGGCGGCCGTGTTCGGCCATGACGTCGGCCACGTACCCGAGGGCGGGAACCGACACCTGCTCGTGTCCCTCGAACGCAGCCGCCAGGTCGCCGAACAACCAGGGTCGCCCCAGGCACCCGCGGCCCACGATCACGCCGTCGCACCCCGTCCGCCTCATCATCTCGAGGGCGTCCGATGCCTCCCAGATGTCACCGTTGCCCAAGACCGGGACTCCGAGGCACTCTTTGAGGACCCGGATCGCCTCCCAGTCCGCCGAGCCCGAATAGAGCTGATGCGCCGTCCGGGCGTGGAGTCCCACCGCAGCGACCCCTTCGTCCTCTGCGGCGAGGCCTGCTTCGACGAACGTCAGATGTTCGTCGTCGATGCCCTTGCGGAACTTGACCGTGACCGGCACCTGTCCCGCCGCCCGCACCGCCCTCCGGACGATCGCCCGGTAGAGGTCGATACGGAACGGCAGGGCCGCTCCTCCTCCGTGGCGGGTGATCTTGGGCGCAGGACACCCGAAATTGAGATCGACGTGATCCGCTCCGTCCCGCTCGACGAGCATGGCCACGGCCTCCCCCACCGCCGCCGGATCCGTGCCGTAGAGCTGGATGGAGCGGGGGTTCTCGTCCGCGGGAAACGTGGCGAGCAGCCGCGTCTTTTCGTCGCCGTTGACCAGTGCCCTGGCACCGATCATCTCGCAGGTGTAGACGCCGGGGACGGACGACCCGTCGGCGGGGGCAGGCGCTCCGTGGCGGCGACTCAGCCTGCGGAACGGCGCGTTGGTGACGCCGGCCATCGGCGCCAACACCACGGGCGGCCACACCCGGATGGGTCCGAGGTCGAGCGGGGCGAACTCGCGGGTGGACTGAGGCGCACTGGACATGGTCAGAGCAGTGTACGGAGGGAGGCCGACCCGGCGAAGCGCCGGGCTGCCAGACTGACATGGATGGAGGTTCTGGACGGCTCGGCGTTCGAACAGGCGGTCGGCCATCTGACAGATCGCGATCCGCACCTGGCGGCTGCCGTCGCGCGCCACGGACCTCCCGGCTTCTGGACCCGCCCTCCGGGGTTCGCCACGCTCATCCTGTTCGTCCTCGAACAGCAGGTGTCGCTCGCCTCGGCTCGGGCAACGTTCGATCGGCTCGCGGCCCGGGTGGGCGAGGTCACTCCGGATTCGATCCTCCAGTCGTCGGATGCCGAGCTGCGCGCCGACGGGTTCAGCCGCCAGAAGAGCCACTACGCCACGCAGCTCGCCGGGGCGGTCACTCTCGGTTCGCTCGACCTCGACGGACTCGCCGGACTGTCAGACGAATCTGCCAGACGCCATCTGGTGGCCCAGACCGGAGTCGGGCCGTGGACCGCAGACGTGTACCTGCTGAGCTGTCTGCGACGGCCCGACATCTGGCCCGTCGGGGATCGGGCC
>DATCZS010000117.1:0-4525 GCA_036525795.1 Acidimicrobiia bacterium
CGGCGCATTCTCTGGGTGTTCAGGGAGTATCGGCCTCGAGCCTCCCGGTATCGTGACGACCACAGGCCGCCCCACGTGACCTCGATCGACGGAGAGCGATGCCCATGGAAGGACCGACGCACACCACGCCGACCGCCCGCACCTGGGTCCTGCGCTCGGATCAGGATGTCTATGAGCAGCGGGTCGAGTACGCGCCCGCTTCGCCGTTCCCGCCACTCCATTTCCACCCGGCCCAGGACGAGCTCTTCGAAATCGAAGAGGGCGCCATGGTGTTCGTGGTCGACGGCGCCGAGCGGACGGTCGCAGCGGGCGGTGTGATCGAGATCGCGGCGGGGATGTCCCACAGGGCGCGAAATGCGTCGCCGGACGAACCCGCAGTGGTCCGCTGGGTGACCACGCCTGCGCTGCGCTCAGCCGAGTTCTTCGCTCTCGCCGCCAGGCTCGGCGACGATGCCGGCCTATTCGACCGGGCCCTCTTCGCGCATGAGTACCGGGACGTCTTCCGGGCCGCCGGTGTGCTGGGCCGTCTCATCCCGATGGTGGCAGCGATCGCTCGCCTGCTCGGGAGGAGGCCACCGCACCTCCATTGAAGCGTCCCGGTCTCGGCCTGCGCCAGCCCGCGGCTGCCGTGTGGAACCTACCGGTTGGGCGAGCGCTGGCTGGAAGGGCTCTCGCCCCCAGCCGCTCGGTAGACCCGCCATTCGCCGGGAACACCCTTGAGCGAATGCAGCCCGCGATCGGCGAAGTCAAGGCCGGAACCCACCGACAGGTCCCGAACCACCGAGGACACGATCAGCTCGCCCGGGTCCGCCAGATCCATCAAACGGGCAGCGATATGGACCCCGAGCCCCGACAGCTCTCCATCCCGCATCTCCACCTCGCTGGTGTGGAGGCCACCGCGGATCTGAAGGCCGATGCCGCGAACCCGCCGTTCGATCGACATCCAGGCCCGGGCGGCACGAGCCGGCCCCTCGAACAGACTGAGCGAACCGTCACCCGTGTGGCGAACCGTTTGCCCGCCAAAGCGGGCGACCTCGCTCAGAACGATCCCGTCGTGGGTCTTCAGCAAGGCAGTCCACTCTCGATCGCCGAGGTCGGCGGCAGTCTTGGTGGACGAGACGATGTCGGTGAAGAGCATGCTGGCCAGTACCTGGCTGGGCATCACGCCGGAACGCTCACCGGTCACGAACTCTTCGATGGCGTCGAGAACGGTCTCGGCGTCGCCCAGCCACGGGAAGTGGTCATCGCCGGGAAGCTCGAGCATCCGGGCATCGGGGATGTGATCGGCGATGAACCGTCCCCCCTCCACCGGGGCTCCCTGGTCTCCGGCCCGGTGGATCACCAGTGTCGGCACGTGGACCGCGGGCAACGCCGCTCTGACATCGATGTCGGCATTCATGGCCACCATCGCCTGGGCGGCACCAGGGCTCATGCTGAGACGAAGCGACATCGCCCACCAGTTCAGGAACTCTGGGTCCGAGGCTGATTCGGGGGCGAGCAGTTCGGCGGCGACGGGTCCCCCCCAGTTGTCGGCGAGCGCCGTTGCGAACCCGGCATAGGTCTCGGGAGCGAGAGCGGCCGTGTGGTCTGGGCCGCTCACACGACGGGCGTAGGTGTTGAGAAGGACCAGGTTCTCCACCCGCTCCGGGTAGGTGGCGGCGAACAGGATCGCCAGCGGACCGCCGTCCGAGTGGGCGACGAGGGAGGCCCGGCCGACCCCGGCGGCGTCCATCACCGCCTTGAGGTCCTCCTTCCTCTGCTCGATGCCGGGGAGGTCGCTGGGCGAGACCCGGTCGGAGAGTCCGGTGCCCCGTTTGTCGAGGAGGGTGAGGCGGGCGAACGAAGAGAGCCGGTGATAGAAGTAGGCCAGGCGGGGGTGCGCCCAGGCGTGTTCGAGGTGAGAGGCGAACCCCGGGACCATCACGATGTCGATGGGTCCACTTCCGACCGTCTGGAAGGCGATCCCGGCACCGTCGCTGTCGGCGTAGCGGGTTACGGGGGATGCGGAAGATGAGGAAGGTGCTGTCACGGAACGGCCCGGGTCGGAGTCCGAAGGCTAGCGGGGGGTGCCGGTTCGGTCGCGGGACGGGAGACCACGCGAGTCGGCGGGTCGCCTGCCACAACGGCCGTCCGCCAGGTGGGCGGGATCAGCGCCGTGTGGTGTCCGGTTCTAGAGTGGCCGCCTGGTGAAGTGCGACGTTGCGAGGGCGCCTACGCGACCGGGGAGGAATCGGGCGGCGTGAAGATGGCTCGTTCCGGTCTGCTGCTCATCGCCGACATCTCCGGCTACACGGTGTTCTTGAAGGAGTCGGAACTCGAACACGCCCAGGGCACGTTGACGGCGCTGCTCGAACTGCTGGTCGGCGGCACCCGGCCGCCCCTGACCATCTCCCGGCTCGAAGGCGACGCAGTGTTCAGCTATGCCTTCGAGGACTTCTCGTTGAGAGGGCAAACGCTGGTGGAGATGATCGAGAGCCTGTATGTGGCGTTCCGGCGGGCGATCGAATCGATGGTGCTCAACACCCAGTGCCCCTGTAATGCCTGCGCCAACATCGGCAACCTCGATCTCAAGTTCTTCCTCCACCACGGCGAGTTCCTCACCCAGGAAGTGGGCAGGCACAGAGAACTGGTGGGCAACGATGTCAATCTCATCCATCGGCTCACCAAGAACACCGTCACCAAGAACACCGGCACCGTCGCCTACGTCCTCTACACCCAGGCTGCGGTCGAGGCGTGCGGGCTGACGCCGCTGGCGAGCGCCTGGAAGGTCCATTCCGAGACCTACGAGGATGTCGGGACTGTCGAATGCCGGGTCCAGGACCTGCATCGGGTGTGGGAGGCGGCAGCGGGGCAGCAGGTCGTCGCTTTCACGCCGGACGAGATCGTGCTCGACGTGTCCATCGACATCGCCGCAACCCGCGAAGTCGTGTGGGATCGACTGTCGGATCCGGTCTTTCGGAATGTCCTGTTCGGCAGCAAGCGAACGGAGATCGAAGGGGCGGTCGACGGGCGGACCGCCGCCGACTCGGTGTTCGTGTGCTACCACGGAGCCGGGTCCGACAAGGCGGGCCGCCATGTGATCGTGGAGTGGCGTCCGTTCGAACGGGTGGTGATCCGTGAGGGCCTATCACTGCCCGGGGCAACCGTTCATGATCTGCAGGCATTCGAACTCGAGGACACCGCAGATGGCACCCGGGTGCGGCGCACGGTCGGCCGGCTCACCGGTCCTGCCCCCTACCGGATGTTGGGGCGGGCATTCTGGCGGGCCATTCGCAAAGTCTCGGTCGGGGGCCTGGAGCGGTTTCGCGACGACGTCGAGGCATCCCTCGCTCAGGTCGGACCGTCGGCATGACGGCGGGGGCGCCGTCCCATCTTGGGTGGAGCGCCGGTCGGAACGGATCCGGTTGGGGCGGCCCATTCCTGGGCCCTCCATGCGACTCTGCCTCTCCTCTGTCTCGGTCGACGGCTACCGGTGCCCGAGCGCAACTGGCCACGACCGGACGCCGACGCATACCCGGAACAACTCGGAGCCTGCGTTGTTGTCAACAGCGTGAACCGGATGGCGACGACAGCGCTGCTGGCCCTCGTGGCGGCAGCATGTGGCGGTAATGGTTCGGTGGGCGCAGGCCCATCGACGACCCTCCCGGCCGAGTCCACCCCTGCACCGGCCGGAGCGACCACCACCAGCATCATCCGCGAGGAGGCGATCCTCTCCCCGGAACTCGCCTCCGTCACATCGGCCTGGGAAACGGACTTCTCTGTCCGGTCCATCGAACTCGATGAGCTGTTGATCGGTATTCCCGCCCGCGACCCCCGCGACGCGATCCCGCCCCTCGACCTGCCGGCCTTCGAGACGGTCGGGTCGGCCGATGAATGGCTGTCCGGCCAGGAACCGGGGGTCGTGGTGACGTTCGAGGGAGAGGCGCGCTTCTACCCGCTGTCGATCCTCTCCCGCCACGAGATCGTCAACGACCGATTCGGGGATCGGCCGGTGGTGGTCACCTATTGCCCGCTCTGCAACACCGCCCTCGCCTTTGACCCCACGGTCGATGGGGAAGTCCTCAGGTTCGGAGTTTCGGGTCTGCTGCGGAAATCCGATCTGGTCATGTGGGACGACGCGACCCAGTCGCTGTGGCAACAGATCACCGGCGAGGCGATAGTGGGCGAGCTGACCGGAACGAAGCTGGCAACGGTCTCCTCTGCGATCGTCCGCTGGGCGGACTTCCGTGACGGCAACCCGTCCGGAGCTGTCTTGAGCCGGGACACCGGCTATGGGATCAGGTACGGAGCGAACCCCTATGTGGGCTACACGTCGCGTTCCGCGCCCTATGCCACATTCTTCCGTGGCGAGATCGATGACAGGTTCCCGGCGCTGGAACGGGTGGTCGGGGTGAGCGTCGAAGGCGGCGACAAAGCCTATCCCTTCTCCCTCCTTTCTCAGGTGAGAGTGGCCAACGACATCATCGGCGGGCAGGCGGTGACCGTGTGGTGGGGTGCGGCGGACACCGCCGATGCGCTCGACTCC
>DATCZS010000118.1:0-2443 GCA_036525795.1 Acidimicrobiia bacterium
CATCATCCGCGAGGCGGCGGCCGAATCGGAGCGCCCCGTGGTGCTGTTCAGCGGCGGCAAGGACTCGGCGGTGGTGCTGCGCCTGGCGGTGAAGTCCTTCGCCCCCGGGCGGCTCCCCTTCCCTGTGATGCACGTCGACACTGGGCACAACTTCTCCGAGGTGATCGCCATCCGCGACCGGACCATGGCGGAGATGGAAGCCGATCTCATCGTGGCGTCTGTGCAGGAGGCGATCGACCAGGGACGGGTGCGCGACGAGACCGGCCCCAGGGCGTCGCGCAACCGGCTCCAGACCGAAACGCTCCTCCACGCCATCGACAAGTTCCAGTTCGACCTGCTGTTCGGCGGCGCCCGGCGCGACGAGGAACGGGCCAGGGCCAAAGAGCGGGTGTTCTCCCACCGCGACGACTTCGGCCAGTGGGACCCCAAGAACCAGCGGCCCGAACTGTGGAGCCTCTACAACGCCCGCAAGCGCCGCGGCGAGCACATGCGGGTGTTCCCCATCTCCAACTGGACCGAGATGGACGTGTGGCACTACTGCGTGCAGGAAGGCATCGAGCTGCCGTCGATCTACTTTGCCCATCGCCGAGAGGTGTTCACCCGCGACGGGATGCTCATGGCCGTCAGCGACTTCCTGCCCCGCCTCGACGGGGAGGAGCCGTTCGAAGAGACCGTGCGGTTCCGCACGGTCGGCGACATGACCTGCACCGCCGCGGTGGCGTCGACCGCCGCCGACCTCGAGACCGTCATCGCCGAGATCGCCGCCAGCCGGATCTCCGAACGGGGAGCCAGCCGGGCCGACGACCGCACATCGGAGGCGGCGATGGAAGATCGCAAGCGCGAGGGCTACTTCTGATGGAGGCCGCCACCCTCGAACTCGAACTGGTCCGCCTGGCGACAACCGGGTCGGTCGACGACGGCAAGTCGACGCTGATCGGCAGGCTGTTGTTCGACTCCAAGCAGATCTTCGAAGACCAGCTGCAGGCGGTGGAGGAGGCGTCGAAGCGACGGGGCGCCGACTACGTCGACCTGGCGCTCCTCACCGACGGCCTGCGCTCCGAACGCGAACAGGGCATCACCATCGACGTCGCCTACCGCTACTTCGCCACCCCCAAGCGCAAGTTCATCCTGGCCGACACCCCCGGGCACATCCAGTACACCCGCAACATGGTGACGGGAGCCTCGACCGCCGACATCGCCATCGTGCTGGTCGACGCCCGCACCGGGATCGTCGAGCAAACCAAACGTCACTCGTTCATCGCCTCGCTGCTCGGGGTGCCCCACCTGGTGCTGTGCGTCAACAAGATGGACCTCGTCGGATACGACCAGGCGGTCTACGAGCGGATCGTCGACGAGTTCCGCGAGTTCGCCACCCGGCTGCAGATCGGCGACCTCCGCTTCGTCCCCGTCTCGGCACTCCTCGGCGACAACGTCGTCGAGAAGTCGGCGGCGATGCCGTGGTACGAGGGGGCGCCGGTGCTCAAGCTGTTGGAGGACATCCACATCGGCTCCGACCGCAACATGATCGACTGCCGCTTCCCTGTGCAGACGGTGATCCGCCCCCACACCATGCAGCATCAGGACTACCGCGGTTACGCCGGCCAGATCGCCGGCGGGGTGTGGAAGCCGGGCGACGAGGTGGTGGTGCTGCCTTCGGGGTTCACCACCCACATCGCCTCGATCGACACCCCCGACGGCCCGGTCGACGAGGCGGCCCCGCCCATGTCGGTGGTGATCCGGCTGGAAGACGACCTCGACGTCGGCCGGGGCGACATGATCTGCCGGGTGCACAACCGCCCCCACATCGGCCAGGACCTCGAGGCGATGGTGTGCTGGCTGACACCCGACGCGGCGCTGGTCCCGGGAGGGAAGCTGGCCATCAAGCACACCACCCGCTGGGGCCGCGCCCGCATCGAGGACCTGCACTACCGCCTCGACGTCAACACCCTGCACCGCGACGAGTCGGCCCAGGAGCTGAACCTCAACGAGATCGGACGGGTGCGGCTGCGCACCACCGTGCCGCTCTTCTACGACGAGTACTCCCGCAACCGGACCACCGGTTCGTTCATCCTGGTGGACGAGACCACCAACGCCACGGTGGGGGCGGGGATGATCCTGGGTCCGGCGTGACCTCCGGCGTCGTCTGGCACCACGGCTCGGTGGACCCCGAAGGGCGCGCCGCCGTCACCGGAGGGCAGGGGTGCACCGTGTGGCTCACCGGGCTGTCCGGCAGCGGCAAGTCGACCGTCGCCCATGCGGCCGAGCGACGTCTGGTGGACCGCGGCCGCGCCGCCTACGTGCTCGACGGCGACAACCTCCGCCACGGGCTGAACCACGACCTCGGGTTCTCCGCCGATGACCGCTCCGAGAACGTGCGCCGGGTGGGGGAGGTGGCCCGGCTGATGGCCGACGCCGGCCTGGTGGTGCTGGTGCCGGTGATCAG
>DATCZS010000119.1:0-2980 GCA_036525795.1 Acidimicrobiia bacterium
AGCATCTTGGTCTCTGGTTCGATCTCCATGGACGCCTTGCCGCCCGGCGAGAGGCTACCCAGCGGCCTGAGGGCTTCCAACAAGCGGCACTCTCGCACACCGAACGTGCTGATCGCTCGCCATCAACCCGCCATGCCCGCCCGGCGCAAGAACGCCGCCATCTGTTCTCTCGAAACGGCTGCGTACGGGCAGAACCGGCCGACGTCACACCCGTTGGTGATCCCCGCCGCCACCAGCGCCCCGATCTCCGCCTCGAACCCCGAACCGGCGACATCGGAAAAACCACTCCCCGAGCCAGGAGACAGACCCAACGCCCGCACCAGGAACGCCGCCATCTGCCCCCGCGTCACCAGCGCATGCGGACAGAACCGGTCGTCGAAGGGCGGGTTACATCCGTTGGTGATCCCGGCCGAGGCGATGGCGTCGATGTCGGCGACAAACGGGGACCCGTCGTCGTCGAAGAAGAAGCCCGCCCAGTCGAGCTCGAGCTCGCCGTCGCACTCGGTGCTCGCATTGAGGTACCAGCGGTCGGGCGAACCTCCCAGGGCGGTGTTGCCGAAGTAGGCGGTGAGCGTGCCTCCAGGTCCGAGGAGATTGACATCTGGCCGGGAATCACCGTCGTGATCGAGTATCCCGATCCCGATGGCCTGGGCACCCGCCGTACCGAGACTCACGCTCTCCCGAACCTGCCACCCCGCCGAACTGCGCTCGAAGACCGAGAGGTTCCCGTCCGGGCCGAGCACGAAGATCTCCGGCACCGTATCTCCGGCACGGTCGGCAACCCCGACGCGATGAGGGGCAGCCCCGATCGAGGAGCCTTCGATGAGCCGGTCGAAGCGAGGACCTGCCCACACATCGAACGAGCCATCGGCCCGAAACACCCACAGGTCGCCAACTCGATCCCCGTCGCGGTCGCCGCCGGCCACCGCCGCCACCGATGCCGCCGAGATCGGGGTCTGAATGACCGTCACGTCCTCGTACTCTCCCCGCCTGGTGGCGACCGTCACGACGAGCGTCTCACCCGCGTCACCCACGATCACCAGATCCTGGCGGCTGTCGCGGTCGACGTCTGTCAGCATCCAGGACGAAGCGGCGTCGAGATCGACCCCGGGCACCATCCACCGGCCGACCGAGCATTCCTGCCAGCCGGTGGTGCTGGACGCCACCTCCATCACGGCCCCGTTCCGGTGGGGGCGAAGGGCGATCACGTCGGGTGCCCCGTTGCCGTTGCCGTCGGCGATGGTCACCTGGCGCCGGCGGGCGGCCACGATTGCCGAGCCGTAGACGGTGGCGGCCTCGAACTTCCGGGCATCGAACGCTGTCCAAGACGTGATCGGAGGGCCAGGCGACAGTGCGGCGGGGCCGATCCAGGAGAAGTGCATCGGGTCCTTGCTGTCTTCCCAGTCCCCGCCCCAGCAGAACCCGGCATTCCGCCATATCTGGACGAACCAGGCCGGCATGTCGGTGATCACCGTGCCGTCGGCCCGGTACGGGTTCTGGGCGGGGTTGATGTCGATGGCCAGTCCGAGGGCGTGGCGGCTGATCCGGTGGTTGCCTCCGATCGTACGGGGGGCGAAGGCGACGGCATCGCGGACCGGGTAGCGCAGCCCCTTGGCGGCAGCGGCATCGAGGGCGGCGGCCACCTGCTGGAACGCCGGATGGGCCAGCCGGTGGACGTACACGCCCCGCCCGCCGGTTCCGGGCACCGTCCACCACACCAGCTGGTCGCGGATGTCGCCGATGCTCCAGCCGAAGTAGCGCCCGAAGGGGCCGAGGACCAGCTCCGAGTCGGGGAGGAGCCCGCTGCGGGTGGCGACCGGCGGAGCGGTGAACGGGGCGGAGCACCCCGATGACTCGGAGAACGACGACCAGGCCACCGTCGCGTCCCCGTTTCCGAGCGCCGGGGAGGGCACGGCGAGCAGCAATACTGCGGCCGCCGCCCACGTACGGGCGCGCCGCCATCGATGATCGCTCAGCACTGTTCCCCCATCTGAGGGGTCAAGATACCCGCCGCCTCGCCCGCTCCAAGGGATCTCGGCAGTTGCCTGCCCTCACGCCAGGTCAGCCTTGCGTCGCCACCAGAGCCAGCGTACGGGCGATGAACGACGCCATCTCGTCGCGACGCACGGCCGGATCGGGCGTGAAGGTGGTCGTCGAGGTCCCCTTGGTGATGCCGAGCTGTTTGAGCTGGTTGATGGCCGTCTGGGTGGTCGCCGGAAGGTCGACGATGTCGGTGAACCCCTGATCGGAGCCATCGGGCATGGATACGCCGGCAGCAGCGGTCAGCCGGGTCAAGAACAGCGCCATCTGCCAGCGGGAGACGCTGTCCAGCGGTGCGAACTCGGTGTCGGAGACGCCGGTGGATATGCCGAGCTCCACCAGGGAGTTGATCGCCCGCACCGCTTCCGGCGACATCCCATCGAGGTCCGACAGTCCCTGCTCAATCCCGGACGGCGGATCGAACCCGGTGAGCGACCAAAACCGGGTCAAGAAGAGCGCCATCTGCCAGCGGGCGACGTCGTCGGCCGGACAGTATTCGCTCGCCGTGCACCCCAGGGTGATTCCCGATTGCCAGATGATGCTGACCGAAGCCTCGTGGAGGTTCCCATCCAGGTCGGCGAACGGATGAACGATGACGACCGGAGCCCCGGGACCCCCGAGCGGCGGACCTTCCGGGTCACCGACCAGCCCGGTGACGTGGGGAGATGCGAGCTTCAGGTTCGATCGAAGCCACGACCCGCCCTTGGTGGCCGAGACGCTGGCGCCATTCGCCTGACCGGCGAACGCCACCCTGGCGGCAGGCGCCGAATTGAGGAGGTCGACGAGGTCGAGTTGGCCCCATCCGAGCGCAGAAGTGATCAGCGACGCATCGACGTCTTTCTCCCAATAGGCATTCGGGTTGAGGTTCGGGTCGGCCGACCAATGGTCGTCCACCGACACCAGGTAGGGGTATTGGACAGACGATCCGAATCCGTCGATG
>DATCZS010000120.1:0-4261 GCA_036525795.1 Acidimicrobiia bacterium
ACGTCGGTGAGAGCCTCTTCGGAGATCAGTATCTGCCCGCCGTGACCGGCGTCCATCAACCGCGAGCAGCGGATCACTTCCGGTCCGAACACGTCTCCATCTCGTTCGAGCACTTCCCCGGCGTGAACCGCCATGCGCACCGGCAAGCCAAGCCCCACCGGAGGGTCCGGCCACAATCGCCCCTGGGCCTCGACCGCCGCTCGCAGGCACGCGCCCACCTCCGGGAAGACGGCGAGCATTCCGTCGCCCGTCCCCTTCACCACCCGCCCACCGAAGGCCTCCACCGCGTCGGTGAGCACCCGGTCGTGCCGGGCGACGAGCGGACCCATCGCAACAGGGTCGGCCTCCCAGCGTCTCGTCGATCCTTCGATGTCCGTGAAGAGGATCCCGAGCGACGTCGTGACCTCGGTCATGAAGACGCTCCGCGTGTTCGGCATCGGCCTGTCATCCGGACGCCTCCACTCCGACCGCGAGGGATGTGAGCCCGGAGCGAGCGATGTCCACGGCCTCGGCCAGGTCCGGGGGCGGACCCGGACGCTCCGGGGTCAATCCATTCGTAGCCGCTCGCCGCCGCCGTTCCACCACGGGGTTGGGCACCATCCCCGCTCTGCGCTCCCAGTGCTCGAGGGCGACGATGAGGTCGCAGGCGCGTGCGTCGCCACCGCTCGCCAGCACAGACGCCGCCGCTTCGACCCACAGGCGGACATCCCCGACTTGGGCGGAGTCGTCGTAGCCCTCGGGCGACGCCTCGATCATCTCGTGAGCGGCCCCGGTCACGTCGCCTTCGGCGCATGCGATCAGTGCCCGACAGCAGGCCATCAACACCCGATGGTCGGACAGGCGGTTGCAGCCTGCCAGCGCCTCTTCCCCCTGGGCCAGATGGCGCTTCGCCGCACCGACGTCGCCGCGATCGAGGAGTGGGGGGACGAGAAGCAGCGAGATCTGCCCGACGTGGAGGGGCACTCCCTTCCGGCGGGCGGTTTCGAGACCCTCCAGCAAGAGCGATTCGGCTCGGGCCGCATCCCCGCCGTACTCCGCCACCGTGGCCGCTCCGGCAAACGCCGACGCCGCTGCGGAGTTGGGCCCCACGGTCCGTCTCCCCGCCTCCATGGCACGAGAAACCGCCTCTTGAGCCTCGGCCTGCCGGCCGAGCATGGCCAGGATCCGGGCGCGGGCCTCCTCCGAGTGACACACGATGACTGTGTGCAGCCGCCAGAAGGGACTTTCGAGGACGCGCTCGCAGTCGGCGAGGCCTTCCTCGAGATGACCGGTGCTGATCGCCATCCACGCCGCCCACAGGCAGGCGGCGTCGAGATCGACGATGTCCGTCTGCTGGTCGCGCCCCCGTCGGATCACCTCTCGGGTCCGCTGGTAGGCCGCCTCGGAGTGCCCGAAGTCCATCGCCAGGAACAACTCGCCCTCCAATGCGAGATCCGGATAGTCCTCCCGCGCCCGATCGATGACCGCCTGGAGGATCGCCTTGGACTCCTCGAACCGTCCGGTTCGACGCAACCCGAGGGCGAGCCCATGCATCGAGCTGAGCTCCATCCGCTCCCAGCCCAGGTCCACGGCTCGCCGCCGGCACCGTTCGTTGATGTCGACCAGCCAGTGCGGCTCCCCGAACGAGGCGGCGCAGATTCCGACGGCGCGCATCCCGGCCAGGGCGAGGACCGGGTCCTGATGGGTGACGGTCTCGAGCGCTCGGTCGAGCCACCCGAGCAGTTGGTGGAAGTGGCCCGACCGGAGCATGAACACCTGCCAGGCGCCGTTGGCCAGCATCGAGAAGAGATCCGACTCGCGACCGGTGTCGAGAGCCGTCTCGAAGGCCAGCACCAGGTTGGAGACGTCCTCGACCATCTCCACCAGCAGTTCGACCGACGTGCTCGAACCAGAGGCGTCGCCCAGTTCGAGCAGCGACTCACCACTTGCGCGAGACCTCGCCACGAAGTAGTCGATCAAGCGATCGAGCACCTCGGCCAGGCCCGAGTCCGACTGGTCGTGGGCGAACTGGCGGACCTGTTCCAGCAGACGGAACCTCGTCATCCCCGTTTCGAGAACCCGACGGGCCACCAGCGACTTGTCGACCAGCGTCTCAAGTCCGAATTCGACCTTCGTCTCGGTCAGGGGCGGAGCCGAGCACACCGCCATCGCCTCGTGCCGGAACCAGCCCTCCCGGAACGCCGACAGCCGCTGCAGCAGGATCTGTTCGTCTTCCGAGAGGAGGTCGTACGACCAGGCGACGGTTGTGCGGATGGTGGCGTGGCGCGGGTCCTCGGCATGACTGGTGCGAAGCGGTTCGAAGCCAATGGCGAGGGACCGATCCAGCTCCTGAAGCGAGACATAGCGGAGGCGGGCGGCGGCGAGCTCGATGGCAAGCGGCATGCCGTCGAGCCGGCGGCAGATGGCGGCAATCAGGTCTGCACGCTCGCTCTCGTCGCCGGCGAAGCCGGCCTCGGCGGCCCGGTTCTCGAAGAGTCGTACCGAGTCGACCCGGTAGGTCTCGTTCGCGCCACCGAGACCTGGTACCGGGAGCGGATCCACCAACACCACCGACTCACCCTCGAGATGGAGCGGCTCCCGAGAAGTGGCGAGGACGCGCAGATCGCGCGTACCTCCGAGCAGCGACCGGATCATCCGACCGGCCCGATCCAGCAGGTGCTCGCAGTTGTCGACCACGAGCAGGGTCGAGGTCCGAGCGAAGGCCTCTACCAGCGCTCCCACCGAGTCACCGCGGGCCGCGTTCTCGAGACCCAGCTCGGCTGCGACCGCGTCGGCCGGATCTGCGTCGGGAGCGGCCGCGAGGAGATCGATGAACCAGACGCCGTCGCCATAGCGGTCGAGCACGTCTGCCGCCACCTGCAGAGCCAACCGGGTCTTCCCCGAGCCGCCGGGACCGCACAGGGTCACGAGACGACGGTCGCTCAGCAGCGCCGGGATGTCACGCAACTCCATCTCCCGCCCGACGAAACTGGTCTGACGGGTGGGCAGGTTGTGGGCGAAGGCCTTCAGGGTCCGCAGCGCCGGGAACTCCCCGGGGAGCCCGGCCACGATCGCCTGGTGCACCCGGATCGGCTCGGCCAGGTCGCGCAGGTGATGGACACCGAGATCGACGAACTTCACCGAGTCGGTCATGACGGCCGCCTCATCCGACACGAGGATCTGGCCTCCGTGGCCGGTGTCCATCAGCCGGGAACACCGGATCACGGTGGGCCCGAAGACATCCCCGTCCCGCTCGATCACCGGTCCGGAATGGACGGCCATCCGAACCCCCAGCCCGAGCCCGTTCGGAGGTTCGGCATGGAGCACGTGCTGGGCAGCCACCGCAGCATCCAGCGCCCTGGCCGCAGTCGGGAACACCGCCAGGATGCCGTCTCCGGTGCCCTTGATCACCCGCCCGTCGGCCGTCTCGACCGCCTCGGCCAGCGCGCGGTCATGCCGGGCCATCAGCGGCCCCATCGAATCGGGGTCCTGCTCC
Organism: Acidimicrobiia bacterium; assembly: GCA_036525795.1. Lineage (GTDB taxonomy): Bacteria > Actinomycetota > Acidimicrobiia > Spongiisociales > ZC4RG35 > DATCZS01. The sequence goes on from DATCZS010000120.1 coordinate 3,476, forward strand.
CATCTCCTGGTCGATCCCACCACGTCGGTGAAGAGAACCCCGACGGAGGCGGTGCGCTCCGGCATCGTCGTTGCACCAAGCCTATGGATCCGGCCTCGCAGCCCGAAGTGGCCGTTCGGCACTTGTAGAGGGCCCCGGCATGTGCCACGAAGAAGCACACCGCAAGCGAGGAGGGACCATGCGCTCTCACCCGGTTCGGAGGCTGGCTTTGGTGTTCCTCGCCTGCTCAGTGCTGGTCGGATGCCAGTCCACCACCGTAGGGCCCACCGCACCGCCCGACGCCGGCGAACCCACTTCGCCGGTGCCCCCCGATGATCCGGCCGCGGACGAAGGGATCTACCGCGTCGCCCTGTCGGAGCCTTCCACCACGGACAATCCGTGGGCCATTCATGACGTCGAGGCCTCCGCCTGGAACTTCATCGTGCAGCCTCCCGATCCGGTGCTGTACACCTATGACGGACCAGGGCACACCTTCGTTCCCTTGCTGGCGGCGGTGGCGGATCCGCCCGACCCGATCCCCGCGGGCGATCGTTGGTCCGTCACCGTCCCCCTCCGAACCGACATCTGGTGGTCGGACGGAGAGCCGGTCGACGCCCACGACCTGGTCTTCACCTTCGACACGGTTCGGCGCCTGCGGATGGCCGGCAACTACCCGCACCTGTGGCCGGTGGCATCAGAGGACGACCCCGTCACCGAGGAGAACGAGTTCAACGCCGGGTTGGTGACGGTGGAGGCGCTCGACGACCGGACCGTGCGCTACGTCTTCAACATTGAGCCGGGTATCAC
>DATCZS010000121.1:0-25116 GCA_036525795.1 Acidimicrobiia bacterium
CTCGTCTGCCAGACCGAGGTCCTTTGACATCAAATCGACGGTGAACAGCGGCGAGTAGTCGCGGGCGGCCATCGGTCCGGCTTTGTACTCGAGCAGACGGGGAACCGCCCCGGCCCGCAGCAGCTCGAGCGAGGCGGATACATCGAGACCGGCGGCCTCCATCTCGATGATCGCCTCGGCGATGGCGACCAGGTGCGCCGTGAGGAGACGGTTCGTGATGAGCTTCATCTCGAGGCCCGAGCCGTTCGGCCCGCAGTGGTGCACGTTCGACGAGAAGGGCGCGAGGTAGGGGCGGGCCCGGTCCACCGCCCCCGCCGGCCCACCCACCATGATCGCCAGGGTTCCGGCGGCGGCATGGATCGAGGTTCCGCTGACCGGGGCGTCGAGGAAGTCGATGCCGGCTCCGGCTCCCCGTTCCGCGATCGATCGGGAGGCGTCGACCGAGATGGTCGAGAGATCGATGCACAGCGCCCCGGCACCGAGGGCGCCGAACAGCCCGCGCTCGCCCGTGTACACGTCCAGCGCGTGAGGGGTGTCGGGGAGAGAACTGAGGACCACCTCGACCCCGGCCAGTTCGCCGGCATCTGCGGTGGTGCGGATGCGGGCGGAGGACGCCCGAACGCGGGCTGCGTCCGACACGTCCACTCCGAGGACTTCGAAGCCGGCACCGACGAGGTGTCTGGCCATCTCGTAGCCCATCCGTCCCAGTCCGACGAAACCGATCTCGGTCATGCGGTCTCCTCCCTTCTGTCGATGGCCACCGCGTCGCCGGTGCGGGCGGACTCCTCGATGGCGGTCGTGACGGCCAGGACCTGGCGCGCCTGTTCGGCGGTGGTGATGTGACAGGGCGCTCCACTCGACAGATGATCGAGCCATGCCCTGGTCTCGTCGGCGACCCTGCCGAACATGCGACCCGCCGCCCACTCGCCCGACGTCCGGCTTCCCAGGTAGGCGAGGTTCAGATGCTGGTCGACATACGCATTGTCGTATCCGCGATCCGAGTAGAGCACCTGGTCGCCGTGGTCCTCGGTGACGAACAGCACCCCGGCATCTCCCAGGATCTCGAATCGCGTTGCCAGGCCGGCGATCGGGAAGCCCGCAGGCAGCGAGTAGCTGACGGCCAGGGAGAAGGTGGTGCCGTCTTCGAAGGTGACCAGGGCGAACACCAGGTCGTCGACGTCGTGCCCCTCGCCTCTCAGGATGGTCCCGTGCCCGCGGGCGATCACTTCGACGGGCCGGGTGGGGAGATACCAGCACAGGATGTCGATGGCGTAGGTCAGGATGTCGGCCACCGGCCCGGCGGTGGGAGATCGGCCCAGGATCGCCTTGCCCACGGCGACCGTGTCGTAGACACGGGCCAGTCCGCCGACCACCGAACCGATCCTGCCCTCGTCGAGCTGCTGCTTCGCCACTGCGTACCGCTGGGCGTAGCGCATGCTGTACGCCACCCGCAGGTCGCCACCGGCGGCGGTCATCACATCGGCATCCTCGAGCGTGAGGGCGATCGGCTTCTCGACCAGGACCCTCTTCCCGCCGCCGAGGGCGGTGACCACCGGCCGGCGGTGGGCGCCCTCCGGGGTGGAGACGATGACGGCATCGACGGCATCGGATCCGACGACCGCGTCGAGGTCGGTGGACCATGCGTCGGCACCGACGGCTTCCGCCAGTGCGGCGGCGCTCGGAGCGTCGACGTCGACGATCACCAGGCGGCGTACCGCCGCATGCTCGGCGGCGAGCCGTGCCCGCAGCGAGCCGATCTTCCCGGCGCCTACGACCGCCAGCCCGATGTCTCTCCTCTGTCGGTTCACGATGCATCCTCCAGCGCCGACCACGTGCGCGACATGGCCGACCGGAGCCCGGGGTGGGTCGGCGGCAGGCCGAAACGGGGTCGCCCGGCGTCCACCTCGACGGTGGCCACGATCGGTCCGGGGTTCCGGCTCATCACCGATACGCGGTCGGCGATCATCACCGCCTCCTCGATGTCGTGGGTGACGAAGATCGCCGTCCGCGGGGATTTCATCCAGGTGGCCTCGAGCTGGGCGAGGATCCTCCGGCGCGCCGGCACGTCGATGTGGGTGAACGGCTCGTCCATCAGCAGCACCTCGGCTTCGTGGGCGAACGCCCGGCCCAGGCCCGCTCGCGACTGCTGGCCCCTGGACAGCATGTTGGGGAGGCGTCCCACCAGCCCGCCCAGCCCGAACAGGGACGAGTAGAAGTCGCGGATGTGCGAGAGCATCCCCTTGTCGACCTCGGCGAACTCGGGTCCGATCGCCACGTTGCGACCGACCGACCACCACGGCAGGAGCCTCGGGTCCTGGAACACCATCGCAGTGAGGTTTGGGTGGCGGCGGACGCCGACGAATTCGATCGAGCCCACGCTGGGCTGTTCGAGGCGCGCCACCAGTCGCAACAGGGTGGTCTTGCCACAGCCATTGGGTCCGACGATGGCGTGCACGCTTCCCTCTGCGACCGTGAGGTCGACGTCGCGCAGCACGGGTCCCGTGCTGGGGTAGGCGAAGCCGACGGAATGGAGCTCGACTCTCACGGTGCGGCGCCTCTCGGAGGCCAGGAAATCTTGTGAATCGGGGGCATGGTATTGAATGTTTGTTATAGGATCCCACGCCAGGTGCCCCAATGGGCGCCGCTCACAACGGGAGGTGAGGAGCTTGCAAACCAAAAAGATGATGCGAATGCTTTCGCTGGGCGTGGTCTTCGCGATGGTGCTCGCTGCCTGCGGTTCTGACGACGGCGGTGACGCCGGCGACAGCGGCAGCGGCGGCCGTGACCTGACGGTCATCCGCTTCGCTTTTGCGCCCGACCCGGCCTGGGACTACCTGGCCGACACCGGAGCGCTCGACACGTGGGAAGAGGCCAACGGCATCGTCATCGACACCAGCTCGACCTGGGACGAGTTCACGTTCTTCGCCGGCGGACACGGTGACATCGTGTCGATGGGAACCCAGGAGATTCCGGTGCTCGAGAAGCAGACGGGTCTCAAGACTGTCACGTTCGGCAAGTACAACTATCAGCGCTCACCGATGATCACCCGGGCAGACACCGGCTACAACGAGTTGCCGGACATCCCGGCCGGATCGAACATCTGCGTGAGCAGCCCCGTCTCGAACACCCAGTTCTGGTCGGTGGCCATGATGGAGCTGCACGGGATCGACTACCGGGTCGGCGGTGGTGACTACAACCTCATCGTCAACGACCACTTCGTCAACCCGCAGAACCTGTTGAACGGTGACTGCGAGGCGTCGGTGATCATCCCCGAGGCGGCTGCCCCGTATCTCCGCACCGGTGAGTTGGTGCTGATGTACGACGGTGAGATGCCGTTCCAGCTCTACAACCGGTTCTCCGGCTTCAGCGACGGCAACTTCCACGTGATGTCGAACCTGTTCACGGCGACCGAGGACTTCTTCGACAACAACCCGGATGAGGTCAAGGCGTTCCTCGCTCTCTGGCAGGAAGGCGTCGACCTGTGGAACGCCAACCAGGAAGAGATCATCCGCACCTATCCGCAGCACTTTGCGGTCGAGGCGGAAGAGGATGTCGCCTGGATGATCGAGTTCATGAACGAGCCCGGCAACGACTGGTTCGTCGAGTCCGTCTATCTGGACGAGGCGTGGGTCGAGGCCGAGCGGGCCATCTGGAACTTCATGAGCAACCTGAATCCGGACAACGAGAACTACCTACCCCCGGACTTTGAGCAGCCCCGGTTCGAGATCGTCACACCCTGACGACTCCGATCCGACCGACTGAGCGTGATGGGGCGCCGGTGATACCGGCGCCCCATCACGACCGACACGGGAGAATGGCGGCGAAATGGTGACGACAGACGAGCGTCCCGGTGGAGCGCAACGATCCGCCGAGGAGGAGCGACTCCTCGCCCGGCGGCGGCGCGAGACTCGCAACAGATGGATTTGGCGGATCACCGGCTACCTGGTGGTGCTCCTCGTCTGGGAGTACGGCTTCCAGTGGTTCATGGAGCTCGTCTCCGGACGGGCACTGAACGACGCCCTGCTTCCCGGCCCCAGGCGAATCCTCGCGACGTTCCCGACGCTTCTGGAAGATGCCGAGCTGTTCACCAACTTCGGTGCCACCCTCACCCGGATCGGAGTGGGCTTCGGGTTCTCGTTCATCGCCGGGTCCCTGATCGGGTTATTCGCCCAGAACAGGTGGCTCGACAACTTCTTCCGGGACATCGTGGTGGTGAGCCTGACATCGCCCGGTCTGGTCTGGGCTCTCACCGGCCTGATCATCTGGGGCTTCAAGCCGCTGGGATGGATCTTCGCCATCTTCATGACGACATTCGCCCTGGTGTCGACCAACATCTCCGAGGGCGTGCGAGCACTCCCCAAGGACCTGCTCGACATGTCGAAGGCATTCGGGGTGAGCGCGATGGACCGGCAGCGGCACATCGTGATCCCCCACCTGGCTCCCTACATCTTCACGGCGATCCGCTTCGGATTCTCCATCGCCTGGAAGGTGACCGTGTTGACCGAGGTGTTCTCTTCGAACGAAGGGATCGGCTTTCAGATGCGGGTCAGCAGCCAGTTGTTCCGGCTCGACGAATTCTTCACCTGGGTGATGTCGTTCTTCGTGTTCGCCCTCTTCATGGAGAAGGTGGTGCTGCAGAAGTTCGAGGATCGCTACTTCCGGTGGCGTCAGGAGGTGTCGGTTTCATGACGACTGCCACGATTCCAACCGGCCACAACGCGTTGACGGGGTTCTTCAAGAAGTCGTGGGTCGCCCGCACCCTGATGCCGATCGCGATCATCATCATCTGGTACATCGTCTTCTACACCCTCGACTCGCGAATCTTCGTGCCGCCCCACAAGGTGTTCGCCTTCATGTGGGACGAGCTGACCCTCAACACGCCGCTGCGCTACGGCTCGGTCAAGTCGAGCCTCTACGGGATGTTCGGAATCACGATCTTCCGGCTGTTCACGGGTTTCACCGTGGCGATGATCGCCGGGACGCTGATCGGCCTGGCGATGGGTCTCTCGAAGTCGGTCAACGCCTTCTTCCACGACTGGGTGATGGCGATCCTCGCCATGCCGGCGCTGGTGTGGGGGTTGTTCCTCGGCCTCGTGTTCGGTTTCGGACACCAGGCTCCCATCTATGCCTGCATCCTCGCCGGCATTCCCTTCGTCATCGTCAACGTTCGGGAGGGGGTGCGCAACACCCCCAAAGAACTGTTCGACATGGCGCGGGCGTTCGGTGTGCCACAGAACCACATCACCCGCAACGTGTTGCTTCCGTCGTTGATGCCCTTCTTCTTCGCAGCCGTGCGATACGCGTTCTCGGTCGGCTGGAAGGGCCTCGTCATCGCCGAGGTGTTCGGTGCGGACACCGGGATGGGCTGGACCATCAAGTTCTGGTACGACGCCCACCGCACGCAGGGCGTGATCGGCTACGGGCTGTTCTTCGTGATCTTCGCTCTCGCACTCGAGAAGCTGGTCTTCGAGCCGCTGGCCGCCCGGTCGTTCAAGTGGCGTCCGCGGATCGGCGACATCGGCGTCGTCGAAGAGAAATTCATCCTGGACCCGACGATCGACGGTGCAGGCGAAGCCGAATACGCAAGGGAGGGAGGACTGGATGGCTGAAATCCGGGTCAGGAATCTGCACAAGGAGTTCGGGGTCGGCGAGGATCGCGTCGTCGCCCTCGAGAAGGTCAACCTCGACATCGAGGGACACGTCTTCGTGTCGATCGTCGGCCCGTCAGGGTGCGGCAAGTCGACGCTGCTCAACATTCTCAGCGGCATCGAGACGGCCAGTTCGGGCGAGGTGAAGATCACCCAGGATGCACACGACGCCAATCCGGGGTACGTGTTCCAGGCCGCCCGGCTCCTTCCGTGGCGCTCCGTGATGGACAACCTGCTGTTCGTTCAGAACGAGCGGGACGAGGCAGCCAGAGCCCGCTGTCAGAAGTACCTCGACATGGTTCAGCTGGGCGACAAGGGCGACAAGTATCCGGGCGAGCTGTCCGGCGGCATGCAGCAGCGGGTCGGCATCGCCCGGGCGTTCTCGATCGAGCCGGATGTGCTCTTCATGGACGAGCCGTTCAGCCACCTCGACGCCATCACGGCCCGCACGCTGCGGCGCGAACTGCACGAGATGTGGAAGCAGACAAGGAAGACGGTGCTGTTCGTCACCCACGACGTGGGTGAGGCCGTCGAGCTGTCCAACCGGATCCTGGTCTTCGCCAAGGGCGGCAAACTGGAAGACGACATCACGGTCGATCTCCCGTTCCCCCGCGATCCGGCAGACGAGGAAGTGGCGGTGGCCAAGGCACACGTGCTCCGCAAGTTCGAGGAGCTCGATCTGCTCGCCACCTGACCCTCCGTTCAACCTCCCTTCCTCTCGGGGTCGCCGTGGGCGGCCCCGAGAGCGCGTCTGAGGTTGGTGACGCGTTCGGCGTGGTCGGAGTGTGCCACCGGGGGGAGCGGCTCGTGGTTCTCGACCGGCAGCACGACGAAGTGCGGTCCCGGCTCGTGCAGCAGCCGGGGGATGGCCGCGCGGAAGTCATCCAGCGTGTCGATGCGCTCGACCGTGCCGGTGCCTTCCGATCCGCCGCCCTCGACGCCCGCCGCCTTCGCCAGCTGGACGAAATCGACAGACGGCGGCAGCGGCTGGCCTCCCACCATCTCATAGGACCGATTCTCCATGAGCAACACCACCAGGTTCGGTGGGGCGTAGCGGCCCATCGTCACCAGCGAGCCGAGGCTCATCAGCAGGCCACCGTCTCCTTTGAGGACGATCGTCTTGCGTTCCGGCCGGGCGAGGGCAAGGCCGAGACCGAAATCCGATGCGTGGCCCATCCCGAATGCGAGGAAGTCGAAGTCGAGCGGATGCGTCGAAACCAGCGGCCATTGCAGCGTGGTGGTCATCGTCATCACCACGATCTCGTCGCTGCGCCGGTCGGCGAGCGCCCGCAGCAGGTCGATGCGCTCGATCATGGCCGGTACCCGTGGGTCACGAGAACCGCCGCGGGAGACGAGGTGCGGGCTGCGGTCTCGTCCATATCCCCGAGCACGGTCAGGTCGTCGTCTCCGGTCAGCCGGAAGGTCGGGATCCCCCAGGCCGACAGGATCGGCTCGGTGTAGACGTAGGCGGAGTCGATCGGAAGCCGGCCGGCGGCCGCTCCCGGGTACCCGCGCCATCCCACCATCATCCGCAGCGGGATCCTCGGGCCGACGCCGCACCCGCGGAGGGCGTCTCCCGCCTCCATCACTCCGGTGTTCTGGATGAGGAGCAGCGGTTTGGCCCCTCCCACCCACAGGCCTGCGGCAATCGCCACCGACTCACCTTCCCGGCAGGGAACGATCAGCGAGAGCTCGGGATCGGCGTCCACGGCGGCATGGAGAAGCCGGCTCTCGCTGTCCGGGATCGACAGCACGTGGGTGAATCCCAACCGCTTGAGCGCGGCCAGGGTGGCGGATGCGCTCGCCCCGCTCACAGATCGAACCCGAGGTCGAAGTGGTCGCTCCACTTCCTCAGCTGTGCCAGCATCTCCGGGGTGACGGCGATTCCCTCGAGGCGTATTCGCTCCTCGGCGATCGATTCGGGCTCACCGTGGATGAAGACCCGGTCGTGGCCCGGGCTCTTCTCGACCGATCGGACCAGTCCGAAGGTCTCCGCCATCGTCGCCCCAACCTCGTCGGCCGGGCGGAACCCCTCAACCCGGATCGCTCCCATGAACTGACCCATCGCTGCTCGCTCGCTGCCCGCCGCACCGGCGATCCGTTCCGAAAGGGGCGATCCGGCGATGGCCCCTGCCAGCAGTTCGATCATCAGCGCCAGCCCGTACCCCTTGTGTCCCCCGGCGGCATCGCCCTCGCCTCCGAGGGGAAGGAGGGGACTGGCGTAGGTCAGCACTCCGTTGTCGTCGAGAGCAGGCGGCTCGCCCGTGTCCGCCACCCAACCCGGTTCGACCGGCCTCCCCTCGCGCAGCGCAGTCTCGATCTTGCCCACCGCCACCGCGGAGGTGGCCATGTCGAGGTTGAAGTCGACGGTCTGCCCGAACCCCGGGACGGCCACCGACATCGGATTGGTGCCGAACACCGATTCGATGCCGAACGTCGGTGTGACCCGTCTGCCCCCGCTCGCCATGGCGATACCGATGCAGCGGGCCCGCATGGCGCGCATGGTCCAGTAGCCGGCGTAGCCGAAGTGGCTGGCGTCTCGAACCGAGACGAATCCGGATCCGTGTCGCTCCGCCATGGCGATCGCCGCATCCATCGCTCTCGCCGCCGCGACGATGCCGATGGCGTCGTCGGCGTTGAGCACCGCGGTCGTGTCGCTGCCGTGCTCCAGGTGCATCTTGGGGGTCCGATTGATCGTTCCCTGCTCCATCCTGACCATGAAATACCCGATGCGGGCCAGTCCGTGGCTGCGGATCCCCCGTAGATCGGCGGACACGAGCACGTCCGCCACCAGCGACGCCTCTTCGGGACCGATCCCGGCGGCTGCGAACACCCGGCGTGCGTAGTCGTGGGCGGTCGCCACCGGAAGATGCACGGTTCCCTCGGGCAGCCGCTCGGTTTCGACCATCGACACGCTCCCTTCCGATCGCGTTCGCATCCTACGGCGGGCGTTCGTCCGGGCGGCGAACGTCCGGCCTGTGACTGCCACAAAACCGGCGGATGTGGCACCGTGGGTCCCGATGGCTGACACCCGGGTGATCCCCTACGGCGCCGACCCTCCCGTCGCCCCCCGCCGGCGGCGCAAGATCCCGCGCCGGTGGATCGTCGTCGGAGCGGTGGTGGTCGCCGGGCTCGTCGGATACGAGGCAACGGTCATCCCCCGGGATCGACTGGTCTGGGAGCAGGGGAGCCCTCCCGGTGGTCGCCTCAACGCGGACAGCCTCATACGCACACCCACCGGCTTCTCGATCCTCGCCGGTCCCGGTCCGACGGGGGGAGCCGTCTGGTCGACGGTCGATGGGTCGGCCTGGCTCAGCCGGCCCCTCCCGCGACTGGCCTTCCGAATCGTGTTCCACCCGCGAGGGCTCTTCGTGGTCGATCGGCGAGAGGTGCTGCGGGTGGGTCCCGACGCCGACGATGGCGCCGAGCGGATCGATCTGCCCGATTCGATTCGAATCGGCAACGGGTCGATGCGGTCGGGTCTGGTGGCCGTCGGGGAGGGTCTGGTCGCGCAGACGGTGCGCGGCGACGTCCTCTGGTCCCCGGACGGGCGAAGGTTCGAGAAGGTGGTCGAGGCGCAGGTCTGGGGCAGCGATGCCGATGTCCCTCCTGACCCGTCGGATGTCCTCGAGGTCGCCCCGGATCGAGTCCGATCCTCGTGCCGGCCGCGGGCGAGGAGGGCTCCGGACGTCCCACCCTTCGTCGCGACGGACGCCATGCTCGTTGCGATGGTTCCCGAGGACGACCCGTCGGTGGTGTGGCCGGTGTGCGAACCGGTGTTGTGGACCTCATTCGACGGGATCTCGTGGGCGCCGATGAGCGAGCAGTCGCCGTTCCCGGATGGAGCATACGTCTACGACCTGGCCTGGAGGGAGGGGCGGTTCGTGGCGGTGGGTGGGATCGGATACAACACCGCGATGTTGTGGTCGTCGTTCGATGGCCGGTCGTGGGAACCGTTCGAGCGGTTCGCCGGGGACGAGGAGATCGACCTCACCGACGTGGAGGGGGGACCCCTCGGGTGGGTGGTGGTCGGCGTCCCCCGCGACGGCAGCGACCGGGTTGGCTGGTTCTCCGAAAACGGGGAGTGCTGGGAGCCGATCCCGGAGGGGGTGCCGGGCCGCGGGCTGAGCGTCGGAGAGGACCACATCCTCACGGTTGACGGCGATCCCCCCACCATCTGGGTCGGTACTCCCGCCAACCCACTCGTCTCCTGGCACCGCTGCCTCTGAGCACGGCGCCCGGGTTGGTGGCGGTCGATTGCGGTCTGGGAGGCGGGGACGGCTCGAAGCGGCGATAATCAGCGACGGCCCTGCGTCCGACATCCGTTTCGCCGAGGGCCGTCGGCTCGTCCGCCGGGTGGCGGGTCGGCGGATCCAGCTGGTGGTGTCGACCTCACGACCACGACCATCCCGGAGCGAGGATCATGAGACGCTCAGGAGCCCACGTCCTTGTGGAAGCGCTGCTCGCCGAGGGAGTCGACCTGGTGTTCGGCATCCCCGGGGTGGGGACGCTGCCCGTGTACGACGCCATGCTCGATCATCCCGACCTCCGGCATGTCGAGACGCGGCACGAACAGGGTGCCATCTTCATGGCAGACGGGTACGCCAGGGCGACCGGTCGGGTCGGGGTGGCGTTCACCTCCGGCGGACCGGGGGCACTCAACACGGTGACCGCCATGTCGTCGTCGTTCAACGACAGCGTCGGTGTGCTGCACATCATGAACGAGAACCCGGCTGAGGTGCGTCGGAAGGGAAAGGGTCACTTTCACGACATGTCCGACCAGTTCGGCATCTTCCGCTCGGTCTCCGACTTCGGAATCCAGGTGACGCTGGCGGACGAGATCCCGGCTGCGATCCACCAGGCGATGTTCGCCCTCCGCAACCGCCGGCCCCGCCCGGCCGTCGTCGAGATCGCCGCCGAGGCGTTCTCGACCGCGACGGACGCCGAGGTCGGCCCTCCCGCCGTGGGCACCGCGCGTGCACCCGACTCAGCCGCCGTGACCGCCGCCGCCGAGGTGCTCGCCGGCGCCGCTCGTCCGGTGATCTGGGCGGGCGGGGGGATCGCCACCCCGGACGCGGCCGCGGCCTTGGTCCGCCTGGCGGAGCGGCTGGGAGCGGCGGTGATCACGACCCAGAAGGGAAAGGGGGCGATGCCGGCCGACCATCGGCTCCACATCGGCAACTGGGCCAACGAGCTTCCGGTTCGCGAGTTGATCGCCCGCTCAGACGTGATGCTCGCCGTCGGGACCCGCTTCTCGTACTTCCCCACCGGAGGGTGGTCACTGGAGATCCCCGGCCGGATCGTTCAGGTCGACCTCGATCCGGCCAACATCGGGCTCAACTACCGGACCGAGGTGGGCGTCGTCGGCGACGCCGCCCTCTCGTTGCGCGCAATCGACGCCGCCCTCGCCGGGCGCGGCGTCGGCGACCGCCCGTGGCGCGATGGCGAGGTTGCCGAGGTCCTGGCCCGTATCGATCGGGCGGTGGGCCACCCCGTCGAGCGGCAGGTGCTCGACCAGATCCGGTCGGTCCTTCCCCAGGAGTCGCTCGTGTTCAACGATCCCACCACCATCGCCTTCTGGGCGCGGTCGTTGTGGCGATCCTCGTTGCCCCGGACCTGGTTCGTACCATCCGGTTTCGGGACGTTGGGCTCGTCGATGCCGACGGCCATCGGAGCCAAGCTCGCTCGTCCCGAGGTGCCTTCCGTGTGCCTGATCGGTGACGCCGGGATCATGTTCACGATCCAGGATCTGATGACTGCGGTGCAGGAGCGGGTCCCGGTGGTGGTGATGGTGTTCAACGACCGCGGGTACGGGGTGGAACGACGGCACCAGGATCACCTCTACGGCCGGCGAAACGCAGTCGACATCACCCCTCCCGACTTCGTGGCGCTCGCCCAGGCGTTCGGGGCCCGGGGCGTGCTGGTCGAGGATCTGGGCGAGGTCGGCTCGACGCTCGAATCGGTGCTCGACACAGACGGCCCCGTGCTGATCGAGATCCCCAACTCGTTCGGACACCCCGGATATGGCTCGTTCGGGAAGTGGGACGAGGAGTACACCTGACGTTCGCGAACCAGGAGAGACGACACCGATGACCACATATGACATCCACGCCCACGCCATCGTCCCGGGCGCCCTCGCCGAGATGGCGGCTGCCCACCCCGACTACGGGCCGTCGCTGTTCGAGGAGGAAGGGATCACCTACCTGAGCTATCCGGGCCGGGCACGACTGGGCCCTCTGCCGAGGGGAATCTTCGATCCCGACACCCGGATCGCGGAGATGGGCGGCCAGCGGGTGGACGTCCAGGTGATCGCGGTGGCGCCGCCCAACTACTTCTATCACGTGCCCGCCGAAGTCGGGATCGCGTTCGCCTCGATCCAGAACGACCATCTGATGAAGCTGAGCGACCTTGCCCCCGACCGCTTCCACATCTTCGGGACGCTCCCCCTGCAGGACGTCGATGCCTCGCTCGCCGAGCTCGACCGGATCGAGTCGTTCCCGCGTCTGCGCGGCGTCCAGATCGGAACCAACATCAACGGGACCGACCTCGATGCCGGAGAGCTGGAGCCGCTCTGGACCGCCCTGGAGGATCGGAACCTTCCCGTATGGGTCCATGGTGACCAGCGGATGCTGGCGGGAGCAGACCGGCTGAGCCGGTACTACCTGCAGAACTTCATCGGTCAGCCGCTCGAGTCGACCATCGCCATGGGCTATCTGATCTTCAGCGGCGTCCTGGAACGCCACCCGAACCTCCGCTTCGGCTGGGTGCACGGCGGCGGGTTCCTGCCGTACCAGATCGGGCGGTGGGACCACGGGTGGGGGGTCAGGCCCGAAGCGGTCACGGTGATCGCCGACACCGCGCCGAGCGTCTACTTCTCGCGCATGTGGTTCGACTCGCTCACCCACGACCCGCTGTCGCTCGACTTCCTCGGCCGGCGCGTGGGATGGGAGCGCGTGGTCCTCGGCAGCGACTACCCCTTCGACATGGCCTCCACCGATCCGGTGGGCGGGGTGGACGCCATCGGGCTGTCAGAAGACGATCGGACCCGGGTGCTCTCCCGGAACGCGCTCGAGTTCCTGAGGCCGCTGTGAGGCGGGTTCCCCTCGGTTCGCTCGAGGTGTCGGTCATCGGCCTCGGCTGCAACAACTTCGGCCGCGCCCTCGATCAGGAAGGCACCACGGCGGTGGTGAACGCGGCGCTCGACGCCGGCGTGAACTTCTTCGACACCTCAGACAACTACGGCGACGCCCAATCGGAGCGCTTCCTAGGCGAGGCGCTGGGCTCTCGCCGTTCGGAGGTGGTGATCGCCACCAAGTTCGGTCAGGTCCTCCCCGGCGTGCTGGAAGGGGGTGCCCGACCCGAGTACATCCGGTCTGCCGTCACCCGCAGCCTGCGCGAACTGGGCACCGACTACATCGACCTGTACCAGCTCCATTGGCCCGACCCCCAGACGCCTCTCGGCGACACCCTCGAGACGATGTGGTCGCTGGTCGAACAGGGGCTGGTGCGCGAGGTCGGCTGCTGCAACCTCGACGCCGACCAGCTCGACGAGGCGCTCGCGTGGGCAGACGAACGGGGCGGGCCCCGGTTCGTCTCGGATCAGATCGAATACAGCCTGCTGCACAGGGAGCCGCAGACCAACGGACTGACGGGGCTGGCGCTCGACCGTGGTGTGTCGCTGCTTCCGTACTACCCGCTCACCTCCGGGTTGCTCACCGGGAAGGCGGTCAAAGGCCGGACACCCGAGGGACGCCTGTCGATGGACCGGTATCAGAGATTCCTCACCGACCGGAACTACGGCATCGTCGACCGGTTGCGTGCGTTCGCCGCCGCCCGGGAACTCTCGATGGTTCAGGTAGCCCTCGGCTGGCTGGTCGCCCAGCCCGAAGTGCCGGCGGTCACCCCCGGGGCGACCCGACCTGAGCAGGTGTTCGCCAATGCCGCCGCGGCCGAATGGGTCCCCGGTTCGGGCGACCTCGCCGAGCTCGACGGCATCGCCGCGGCGTGAGACACTCTGGCGCCGTGGACGAAACCGAACGTCGAGCCCCCGATGGACTGATCGAGCGCACCGTGCGCGTGATCGAGGCGGTGGTGGATGCAGACGAGCCGGTTGGCCCGCGGGGTCTCTCCCGCACCGCCGGGATCGACCGCTCCGCCGTCGGGCGCATCCTGCGACAGCTCGGCGACCTCGATGTGCTCGAGCGACGACCGGAGGGGTACGTGCCCGGCCCCCGCCTCTACAGCCTGAGCCGGGTGTTGGGTGCGCGCGATTCGCTGCGACCGGCCGTCGGGCCGGTGCTCGGGGCGCTCGTCGACCGGTTCGACGAGACCTGCTACGTCTGCGCCTTCCACGGAGACGTGGCGGTGTTCACCCACGAGATCCAGTCCTCCAAGCCGCTGCGGCTGGTGGTGGAGCTGGGGCGGCCGGTTCCGCTCCATGCGGGCGCAGCGGGACGGGCCATCCTGTCCGGACTGGCTCCGGACGACGTGCGAGCGGTGCTGGGCCACTCTCTGCCCGGGCTGACTCCGCATACGATCACCGACGTCGATGCCCTCGTCGCCCTGGCGTGCGAGGACCGCGAGCGCGGGTATTCGGTGAGCCGGGGGGAGCGGGTCAGCGGGGGTGCGTCGATCGCCGCTCCGTTCTTCGATGCGTCTGGCCGCTGCCAGGGCTCGGTGGTGTTCACCAGTCCCATCAGCCGGCTCGACGAGTCCAAAGTCGATGAGATCGGCCGGGCGGTGGCGGAGGCGGCGTCGTCCCTCTCGGCCAGGTTGGAGCGAGGTGGGCGTGGCTGACAGGGTGGGACTCGGCATCGTCGGACTGGGGAGGTGGGCCAACGCCCACGCCAGGGCCGCCGCCCGATCGGAGTCGGTCCGGATCGTCAACTGTTACGCGCGCACCGAGGAGACGCGCAGGGCGTATGCCGCCGCGCACGCCGTCGAGCGGACGGCTGCCTCCTTCGAGGCGCTTGTGGCCGACCCGGCCGTGGAGGCTGTGGTCGTTTCGACTCCGAACGACCTTCATGCCGACCAGGTGGCGGCGGTGGCGGCGGCGGGAAAGCCGGTGCTGGTCGACAAGCCGCTGGCGGTGGACGTCGCCGAGGGTCTCGAACTGCTTCGGAAGGTGACGGCCGCCGGTGTCCCGGTGGGAACCGCCCATCACGCCCGGCGGCTGGCGGGGCACCGCGCCGCCCGTGAGTGGATCGACTCCGGAAGTGCGGGCGACGTGCGGCTGGCGTCCGGCGACTTCTCCAACAACCGGGGCGCCCACATGAAGCCAGACGCATGGCACCGTTCGGCGCGGGGCTCGGAGGCCGGCGTGCTCATCCAGGTCGGCATCCATCAGGTCGACGTGATGCTCTACCTGCTCGGTCCGGTGGCCGGGGTCAACGCCCGCTTCGAATACGGGGCGCTCGGCCCGACCATGCCGGATGCGGCAGCGGTGACGATGACCCACACCTCCGGGGCGGTATCGGTGGTCACCAGCAGCTGGACCACTCCCAGTCACTACCGGACCGATGTGCTGGCCACGGGCGGCAACATGTCCTTCCGCCTGGATCATGGCCACTGGACGAACGGCGATGTCGACGACCACGGCGAGTTGGTCCTCGATCCCACAGACGGCGATCGCCGGCCGTACCCGGTGTCCAAGGGGGACCCTCTCCGCGATCAGCTCGACGAACTGGGGCGGGCGGCGCGGTCGGGGACGCCCATGTCGGTCGACGTGCCTGCAGGCCTGCGGGCGGTGGCTGTCGTCGAGGCGTCTGTGCTGTCGGCGCGCCGCGGTGGAGCTCCGGTATCGATCGAAGAACTGGTCTTGGAATCGGGCGGCAGCGAGCGGGAGGCGGCGCTGCTGCTCTCATCCTGAAGGCACGGACGAGGACGGAACACAGGACGGCGACACAGCCGGCTGATGACAGGGAGAGGCGATGAAATACGGGATCAAGACGAACCCCCACCACACCACCTGGGAGAAGATGCTGGCCTGCTGGCAGAAGGCAGACGAGATCGAGGTGTTCGACACCGCCTGGGTGTTCGACCACTTCTACCCGATCTTCGGGGACCCCAACGGTCCGTGTCTCGAAGGGTGGACGTCGCTGGCGGCGCTGGCGCAGGCCACCTCACGGGTGAAGGTGGGCACGATGGTCAACGGGATGCCTTACCGGCATCCTGCCATCACCGCCAACATGGCCGCCACCGTCGACATCGTCTCGAACGGTCGCTTCCAGCTGGGGCTGGGCGCCGGCTGGTATCAGCTCGAGGCGGATGCCTACGGGATCACGCTGGGCGAGACCCTCACCGAGCGTTTCGACCGGTTCGACGAGTGCGTCGAGATCATCGTGCGGATGCTGACGGATACCGAGACCACGTTCGAGGGCACGTACTTCACGGTCACCAATGCCCGCAACGAGCCGAAGGGCCCCCAGCAGCCGCACCCGCCGGTGGTGATCGGGGGCAGCGGGGAGAAGCGAACGCTCAGGACGGTGGCTCGATGGGCAGATCACTGGAACGCCGCCCCCATGGAGCCGGACGTGTGGCGTCACAAGGTGGCGGTGCTCGAGGGCCACTGCGCCGACATCGGCCGCAACCCGGCGGAGATCGAGAAGTCGCTGATGCTCCGATTTTCCCCCGACGACGTGGCGGGCTTCGACGAACAGCTTCGCAAGGCGACGGACATGGGGGTGGACACGGCCATCGCCAACCTTCCCAGCCCGCACAATCCCGACCATGTGGAGATGGTGGCCGAGGCGATCTCGCGCATGTCCTGATCCGGGGCGTCGTTTCTCCCCCTCTTGGGGGGAGTCCCGCCGGAGGCGGGGAGGGGGGCTCTTGGGCCCCCAAAGGGGGAGGAGACGGCGTGCCTACTCCTGCAACAGCTCCGGTGCGTCGTGGGCTCTCACCCTCGGTGGCTCACCGGCGTAGCGCTCCACCTCGACCAGGCAGGTCTGGGCGGCAGGGCCCTGGGCGAGAGACGACGTGCCGGCGTCCCGGGTGAGGACATTGGGGTTTCCGGCGCGGCACAGGCCGCCGGGTTCGACCGGGTCCCACCAGGCGCCGGTCGGCATCTGCACCACGCCTGGCATCAGGTCGTCTCTGATGCGGAGGGAGGCCAGACACGCTCCCCGATCGTTGAACACCCGCACCAGGTCTCCGTCTGACAGCCCGCGCGAGGCGGCGTCGGAGGGGTGGATCCCGACCGGCTCGCGACCGTCGACCTTGCCGTCGAGGCTGGTCTCGCCGTGATCCCACTGGGAGTGGAGCCGTGTCTTGGGCTGATTGGTGATCAGGTGGAGCGGGAAGCCGGCGGCGTTGCCGATCCACTCGGCCGGTTCCATCCAGGCGGGGTGAGCGGGGCAGTCGTCGTATCCGAACGACCCGATGGCGTCCGACCCGATCTCGATCCGGCCGGAGGGCGTCCGCAGCGGCGCTCCGGCGGGGTCGGCCCTGAAGGCGGCGAGCGCCGACGTCGGGCGCTCGATCCACTCGGACGGGATCTGGAAGTGGCCCACCCGCCGCAACTCGTCGAAGTCCGGGTACTGCGGGTGCCGGTCGTGGAAGCGACCGTAGAGGTGGGCGAGCCACTCGATGGTCGAGCGTCCCTCGGTGAATCGCTCGCCGGCCCCGAGGCGGCGGGACAGATCGGAGAAGATGTCGTAGTCGTTTCTCGCTTCGCCGACCGGTTCGATCACCTGCTCCATCCAGAAGATGAAGTCGTCGATCGCGCTCCCGCCGATGTCGACGCGCTCCAGCGGCGTGGTGGCGGGAAGCACGATGTCGGCATGGCGGGAGAGCGGGTTCCAGAACGGCTCGTGAACCACGATGGTGTCTGGGCGCTGCCAGGCCTCGGCGAGTCGGTTGAGGTCCTGGTGATGATGGAACGGGTTGCCTCCCGCCCAGTAGACCAGGCGGGTGTCCGGGTAGGTGAGCCGGCGCCCGTCGTAGTCGAACTGCTCGCCGGGTGACTCGAGAAGGTCGGTGATCCTGGCGACCGGGATGAAGTCGGACACCGGATTGGGGCCGCGGGCGAACCGCGGCAGCGAGTGATGTGGAATGCCGTTGCCGATGAGCCCGGTGGCGCCGTATCCGTACCCCACCCCTCCGCCGGGCAGGCCGATCTGGCCCAGCGTCGCCGCCAGCGCCGCTGCCATCCAGTACGGCTGTTCGCCGTGATCGCAGCGCTGCACCGACCAGCTGCACGTGACGAGCGTGCGGGCCCCGGCCATCTCCAGTGCCAGCGATCTGATGCGCCCCGGGTCGATGCCGGCGATCTCCCCGGCCCAGCGCGCCGACTTGGCGATGCCGTCTGTCTCTCCGAGCAGGTAGCCGCGAAGCCGGTCCCATCCGACGCAGTGTGTGGCGAGGAATCCCTCGTCGGCCCTTCCATCGACGAGCACGCTGTGGGCCAGCCCGAGCATCACCGCCGTGTCGGTGTTGGGCCGCAGCGGGATCCACTCGGCGTCGATCGTGTCTGGCATGTCTTCGCGGAGCGGAGACAGGTTCACGAACCGCACCCCGCGGTCCCGGCAGGTCTCCAGCCGGGATCCGAACAGATGCCTCCCCTGTCCGCCGTTCTGCACCTGGCTGTTCTTGAACGCCATCCCGCCGAAGCTCACCACCAGGTCGCTGTGCCCGGCGATCTCATCGAGGGTCGGCTGGGCCTGGAACATGTCCTCGAGCGACATCCCGAACACGTGGGGGACGATCACCTCGCCGGCGGCGAACGAGTAGGTGTTGACCCGGTCGGTGAACCCTCCGACGGAGGCGAGGAAGCGGTGGAGCTGGCTCTGTGCGTGGTGGAATCGTCCGGCACTCGCCCAGCCGTAGCTGCCCCCGTAGATCGCCTGGTTGCCGTGCGTCGTGCGGACTCGGTCGATCTCTGCCGCCACCAGGTCGAGGGCGACCTCCCAGTCCACTTCCACGAATGGCTCGTGGCCCCTTCGCCCCCGGCCGGACCCCGGTCCGTGCCGGTACCAGCTCTCCCTGATCGCCGGTCGCATCACCCGGCTCTTCCTCACCGCTTTGAGGGACTGGCCGATGGGAGAGGGGTCGGGATCCTTGGCGAAGGCATGGACTGCGGTGATCTCCTGGCCGTCGGTCTCGACCTCGTATGCACCCCAGTTGGTGAGGGTCAGGCGGCGTGGGATGGTCTGGCTCCTTTTCCGGCTGTGGTCAGAACAGTCCCGCCGTTCCGCCACCGTCGACCGAAATCGAGGTGCCGTGGATGTGGCGGGACTCTGCCAGGCACAGGAACACGGCCAGGTTGGCGATGTCCTCGGGTTCGGCCAGCCGTCGCACCCCCTGGCGTTCGATGATCTTCGCCTCGAACTCCTCCGGCGTCATGCCGGCCGCGTTCGATCGGGCGGCCATGAGGGCGTGGTGCCGCTCGGTCCGCGTCTGGGCGGGGTGGATCGTGTTGACGTTGACGTCGTCGCGCAGGCCCTGACCGGCCAGGGCCTTCGAGAAGTTGGCGAGCGCGGCGTTGACCGCTCCGCCGATCATCACGTCGGGAGTCGGCGTGCGGGCGAGCCCGCCGACGATGTTCACCACCGATCCGTGGGACTCCACGAGCTGAGGCCAGAAGAGCCGGGAGAGGCGGACCGTGGCGTGAAACTTGAGGGCGAAACCGTCGAGCCAGGTGTCGTCGTCGAGTTCGAGGAACGGACCGGCCTTGGTGGCGCCGGCGCAGTTCACGAGGATGTCGGTCCGCCCGAAATCGGTCAGCACCCGCCGGTGGAGGGCTTCGCACGCTTCCGCGGTGCGGAGGTCGCCCGCCACCCATTCGACTCTCCGTCCGCTCTCCCCGCCGATGGCTTCGGAGGTGGCGGCCAGATCCTCGCTCGTGCGGGCGGCGAGCACGCAGTCGGCTCCCTCCGCCGCAAGCGCCCTGGCGATCGCCGCCCCGATGCCCTTGCTCCCCCCGGTGACCACGGCCACCTTTTCATCGAGTCTGCCCATCTCGGCCTCCTTCTCCGACGACCAGTGCGTCGAGAATCTCCCAACGTTCACCGGTCCACGCCACCGGGTTCATCTCCAGCTGCTCGAGGCCGGACGCCACGAACCACCGACTCGTCTCCGCCACCAATCCTGCCAGGTCGTCGAGTGCTTCGTCGGATCCGCTGTGTCGTCTCAGCAGCGTCGCCAGTCCTGGCACCCGACGAACCAGCCGGTGGGCGAGTTGCCGGGTGAGCGGCGCCGGCGCAAACCGTTCCGCCCCCAGCCCCTCGGCTGCCACCCCGCCGAGCCCGACCATCGCGGTCGGTCCGAATGCGGGTTCGTCGATCATGCCGACGATCACCTCGATGCCGGCTCGCATCCGTTCCACTCGGACACCTTCGATCGCGGCATCGGGGATCGCGGCGGCGACGCGGCCGACGATCTGGTCGAACGCCCGCCGCGCGTGGTCCGACCCGACGATTCCCAGCACCACGCCTCCCACCTCGGTCTTGTGGGCGATCGCCGGAGAGACGATCTTCATGACGAGCTCTCCGTCCAGGTCGGAGGCCAGCCGGGCCGCCGACTCGGCGTCGGTGGCGAGGTCGCCTTCGACCACCGGGAGCCCCCATGCCGTCAGGGTCCTCTTGGCCTCGTGCTCGGTGCGGGGAATCGCATCCATGATCGCCGGCGCCGGCCGGGCCGCCGGCTCGAACGAACCGGTGGCCAGCCGCCCCATTCCTGCCGCGGCTCGAATCGCTGCCCGCGGCTCGGTGGTGACCGGCCGGTTCGCCCCCCGCAGCATTGCGAGGCCGGTGTCGGAGACGTCGCCGGCCATCCACAGGTGTACCACCGGGGTCGGCGGGTCCAGGTCGAGGAGGCCGTCCACCCGTTCGACGGTGTGGGCGGGCGGGTGGGCGGTCGACACTGCGAGCACACAGTCGAAGTCGCCCGAGCGGGCGAACAGGTCGACAACCTGGGCGAATCGTGCCGGGCCGCCGATGATGGCGCCCATGTCGAGCGGGTTGTCGGACGAGCCCAGCTGGAGAAGTGGTTGGAGCCGGTCGCGCAGTGCCTGGCCGGGGTGGGGGAGAGCGACGCCCGCCCGCTCCGCCAGGTCGGTGAGGAGGATGGCGATTCCGCCCGAGTGGGTCACGATCCCGATCCGGTCACCTGCCGGCTTCCCGGCGCGGGCCATCACCCCCGCCACCGACAGCATCTCTTCGGGCGTCTCGGCGACGGTGACCCCGAGGGCATCGAGCACACCATCGAGGACCTTGGCGGGGGCCGCCAACGCGCCGGTGTGGGTGGACATGAGTTGCTCCCCGCGCTGACTCGTCCCGATCCGGCACGCCACCACGGGCTTGCCGGCTGCGTGGGCGCGGCGCACCGCGTCGACGAACGATGCACCGTTTCGCACGGTCTCCATGACGAGCGCGATGGCCTTGACCTCGTCGACGTCGACCAGGGCGGTGATGCCGTCGGCCAGACCGAGGTCGGCTTCGTTGCCGGTCGAGATCGACACTGCCAGCCCGTCGCCCGCGGCGGCGGCCAGATTGTGCACGTAGCTTCCCGTGCCCCCGCTCTGGGTGACCAACCCGACCGGACCGGAGACGATCTGTTCGGGCGGGCGGTCGAGACAGGTGAGAAAGCTCGCCGCCAGACCCGTGGACGGCCGGATGATCCCGCCCGAGTTGGGGCCGAGCACCCGCACGCCGGAAGAGCGGGCGGCGCGTGCCAGTTCCGTCTGGAGACGTTCGCCTTCGCCGCCTGCCTCGGCGAAGCCGCCGGCGAACACCACCACTCCGCCGGCGCCGATCGCACCGGCCTCCTCCACGGTCGCCGGGACCGCCGCGGCCGGAATGGCACACACCACGAGATCGGGGGCTTCGGGAAGCGCCGCCAGGTTCTCGAACATCTCGACGCCCTCGACCTCGGGGACGCCGGGGTTGACCCCCCACACTGCCCCGGCGAAGCCGACCTTGCGGAGATTGGCCAGCACCCGCCCCCCGTGCTTGGCGGCGTCGGCCGACAGGCCCACGATCGCCACGGACCGGGGTGACAGCATGCGATCCACGGTCAGCCCGCCAGTCTCGGGATCACCTCGGAGGCGAACAGTTCGAGGCTGTCGGCCTCTCCCATGTCGTAGAAGTAGAGGATCATGTCAGAGCACCCCTCCGACCGGAACTCGTCCATCATCTCGACCGCACGATCGACGGTGACAGCGAAGTGTTCGTCGGCGAACTCGGCGGGCGTGCTGTTGCGGCGCCGGGCGGCGATCGCCAGCTTCGCCTCGAGGTCGGCCTCGTCCCGTCCGATCACCGACATCAGGTGGACCGAGCGGCCGATCTCGGAGAAGTCGCGTCCCTCCGCCTCGCAGTGTCCGGCGAGGACCTTCGACTTGTGGCGGAACGTTTCGATGTCGCCGGAGAAGTTGGCGTAGTCGCCGTAGCGGGCGACGATCCGCAGCGTCCTCTTCTCCCCCGCGCCGGCGATCCACAGCGGGGGGTGGGGATCCTGCATCGATCGGGGCCTGGTGATCGCTCCCTCGAGCACATAGTGCTCCCCCTGGAAGTACGCCTCGTCGCTTGTCCACATCGCCTTGAGGACCTGGGCGGCCTCCTCGAGCATGTCGAGGCGGACGCCGTCCGGCGGGTACGGGTAGCCGTAGCCCTTGAACTCGTGGGTCGACCAGCCGGCGCCGATCCCCACGTCGAGGCGGCCTTTGCAGATGGCGTCGACCGACACGGCGATCTTGGCCAGGAGCGCCGGGCTGCGGTAGGGAACGCACGTGCACATCTGCCCGAGCCGCACCCGCCGGGTGGTGGCGGCCAGCGCCGCCATCAGGGTCCACGCCTCGAACACCGATTCCTGCGACGGCACCGGATGGTTGTGGAAGTGGTCGTACACCCAGATCGAGTCGTATCCGACAGCCTCGATGAGCTCGGCGGTCTCGGTGATGCGATCCCACTGCCGCTCGACGGGAACCCCCACCTGATCCATCTTCCATCCCTGCGGAACGAACGTCCCGAATCTCACACCCTGCTCCTCTCTGCTTCGATCCTCTGTTCCAGCGCCCGGCCTCCGAGCATCACGAACGCCGCAGCCAGGGCAAGCATCGTGGCCGAGAACGACCACGCCGCCCGATACGAGATCCGTTCGACGAGCAATCCGAACACCACGGGTCCCAGGATGCCACCGCCGTACTGGCCGGTGCCGATGATCCCCGAGGCGATCCCCGGCGCCTTCCACGTCCGCTGGACGACCGCGAAGTTGAGGAGGCTCGGCCACGCCCATCCCGTTCCGAAGACCAGCATGGTGACCGCCAGGAGTTGGGCGACCCCGGTGGTGCGGCTCATGGCGAGGAAGCCGGCGGCACCGGCGATGAGGATGCCGGCGAGGAGGGTGAAGTGGTGGCGGGGATTCCGATCCCCCAGCCAGCCCCATCCCAGCCTGCACAGGATGCCGACGGCGCTGCCGAGGGAGAGGAGCAGTCCGGCGGCCCCCGGGGCGATCGAGCCGGCCACCGCCGACTCCACGTAGAAGGCCCCCAGCGATGCGGTGGCGTTGACCCCGCAGAATGCGGCGAACGCCAGCAACCAGACCGGTCGGCCCGGGACGTCTGATCGAGAGCCCCGGCGCACCTCGGGGCCTCCCTGGCGGACGTTCCACCCGGCGATGACCGGTATGGCGGCGAGACCGGCGGCGGCGAATGCCCACCGCCAGCCGACGGTCAGACCGATGAGCGGCACCGCCGCACCGGACACCAGGGTGGCGAAGGGGCCCGCCGACTGCTTGATGGCGAAGCCCATCCCCTGACGGCGGGGCGGGAAGCCCCTCGTCAGCGCGAGATTGGAGGCAGGGAAGGCGACCCCGTTGCCGATCCCGGCGAGGACGAGCAGCGCCGCCAGGCGTCCCCAGCTCGTGGCGAACACCGAGATCCCGATCATCGCCGCCATGCTCAGTGCCGCCCCCAGCGCCATCGCCCGCGGTCCGCCCAGTCGCTCGGCGAGGCGGCCGGAAGGGAGCGCGGTGATCGCCGAGGTCAGGTAGTAGAGGGTGGCGAGGGCGCCGAGGGCGGACTCGCCGAAGCCGAGCTCGGGTCGGATGAACACCGCCATCGCCCCCGTGAGGAAGATGGGGAAGGCTCCGAGGACGATGGAGAGCGTGGTGGCGCCGAGGACCACCGCAGGGTGCTCGATCGCCTGTCGTCGCCCGGAGCCGATCACCCCTGCCAGGCCTTGACCACCGAGTCGGTGACCAGCGAATCGATCTCCTCGTCGGTGAGTCCCAGCCGACCCGCCAGAACCCCCCGGGTGTGCTCGCCGAGCATCGGGGCGGGGTTGGCCGGCATCTCCCAATCCGAGAACTTCACCGGACTCGGGGTGTATTTGATCTCTCCCAGCGTCGGGTGCAGGTAGCTGCTGACCATCCCCCGCGCCGCGGTTTGGGGGTCGTTGAGCACCCCGGCGAAGTCGTTGACCGGGGCGGAGGGGATGTCGAACTCGTCGAGGATGCGAACCCACTCCGCCTGCGACCTCGATCGAAACGCTTCCTCCAGGATCGGAACCACGAACGACCGGTTCTCCACCCGGGCGGCGTTGTCGACCGTGCGGGGGTCGTCTTTGAGATCGGGGCGGTCGATGGCGTCGCACAGGTTGCGCCAGAACTTCTCGTCGCGGGCGGCAACCACGACGTATCCGTCCGAGGTCTCGAACGCCTGCCAGGGGACCATGTGGGCGTGGGCCGTCCCCTGCCGGGTCACCTTCTTGCCCGAGTTGAGGTGGTCGAGGGCGTCGTAGGAGAGCATCGATACCAGGGAGTCGAGCATCGCCACGTCGGCGTGCCGGCCTCCGCCCTGGAGTTCCCTGCCCGCCAGCGCCGCCAGCACCGAGATGCAGCAGAAGATCCCCCCGGAGATGTCGGCGATCGGGATCCCCACCCTGGCCGGGGGCCCGTCCGGGTCACCGGTGATGTCCATGTGCCCCGAGTAGGCCTGCACGACGAGGTCGAAGGCCGCCTTGTCGCGGGCGGGTCCGTACTCGCCGAAGCCGGTCACCGAGACGGTGATGATCTCGGGCTTGCGCTGTTTCAGCGTCTCGTGGTCGATCCCGAGCCGCTTCATGACTCCCGGGCGGAAGTTGTCGATCACCACGTCCGCCTGGTCGACCAGCCGGTAGAAGAGGTCGAGGCCGCGCGGGTGCTTGAGGTCGATCGCCACGCTCTTCTTGCCCCTGTTCATGAACAGGTGGATGGCGCTCTCGCCCCGCAGCGGGGCGATGTTGGGGTTGCGGGCGGTGTCGCCGGTGAACGGCTCGACCTTGATGACCTCGGCTCCCAGCTCCGCCAGGATCGCCCCCCCGTACGTGCCGGCGATCACCTGACCCAGCTCGAGGATGGTCACCCCGGTCAGCATCACTGTCCCCCACGAAGGTGGGGGAAGGTCCCTGCGAGCC
This sequence comes from Acidimicrobiia bacterium, assembly GCA_036525795.1. Taxonomy (GTDB): domain Bacteria; phylum Actinomycetota; class Acidimicrobiia; order Spongiisociales; family ZC4RG35; genus DATCZS01. The sequence goes on from DATCZS010000121.1 coordinate 25,037, forward strand.
CGAAGGGCTCGGAGGTAGGGGGATCGGTCTCACCAACCAGACCTGGCGCGCGGTGCGGCCCACCGGGTGGGAACGATCCC
>DATCZS010000122.1:0-6748 GCA_036525795.1 Acidimicrobiia bacterium
TCGGTGTCGACCCAGCATGCGTCGCCGGCGTTACGGCTCCGCTACGACGAGGTCCGGATCCAGACCGCGGTCGTGCCGGGAGCGAGAGTGGCGGTGAGGACATCGACGATGTCTCGTTCGATCGCTTCCGCATCGGGGCGCTCGGTGACACCCTCGGCGAACCGGTCGAACACTTCCTGGATGCGGTAGCGGGTGCGGAAGAAGCGCCGGTCGACCGACGTCTGGATACGTCGCCGGAGGGGATTGAAGGCGGCGGCGGCGGCCAGCGTCGAGGCGGCGACCCCGAGATCGGAGTCGACCGGGAGCCAGGTCGACAGAATCGTGAATGCGCCGAGGTACACCACCGCCAGAGCTCCGACGACGGCGATGTAGACGACCGTACGGCTGACGAGCCGGCCCAGGTCGTAGAGACCGTGACGGGTGATGGCCACCCATATCGCCAGCGGGATCGCCGAGAAAAAGAGCTGGTCGAGGAGGGCGAACTCCACCGTGTTGTCGGTGTTTGCTACCGCCACCAGGAAGATCACGTAGATCCCGACGCCGTATGTCAACCAGCCGACCTGGCGACGAACTGCTCCCGTCGCCCGTCGAGCGCGGACGGCGAGCGAGGCGAAGACGGGGAGCATGAGAGCGATTCCAATTGTCACCAGCGTGGAGAACAGGCTCGTGAACTCGACCAGCGTCTCCGCCGTCAGCGGGCGATCGAATCTCCGTACGGAGAACACCATGCCTGCCGCCGAGGCGGCGAACCCGTATCCCAGGAGCAGCACGGCGAGGACCCGCCAGCGTGGGGAGGGCAGTGAGCCGTCGGGGAAGAGCAGGAGGGCGAGGGCGATGGCGGAGACCGACAGCGGACCGATGGTGGCGCTCGCCGTGAGGATGACCGCTCCGGCGGTGGTGGAGACGACCTCCGCGAGCCCTGTGACCAACTCGTCGATTATCAACGCGGCGACGGCGAAGCCGGCGCCGGACAGGGCCAGAAGCTGACCGACCCGCACTTCGGGGCGCCGCACTCCGATCGCCAGCCCGACGACCAGCAGCGATGGAGTGTTGACGAGCACGACGGCCCAGGTCACATCGGCCCTGGCGACGGCAAACGTCATGACGGCCGTGCCGGTCAGCCACAGCGCGACTGCGAGGATCGCCCACCAGAGCTGGGCGAGACGGGCGATCACAACCCGGCGATGGCCGCCGCCTCGCTCTCGTAGAGGCCGATTGCCTCGTCGAGGCGGGTGAGCGAGAAGATCTGCCGGTAGTGGTCGGTGAGCCCGAAGGCGGCGAGGCGGTGACCCTTGCGCTGGGCGCGGATCAGCATCGTCACCAGCAATCCGATCCCGCCGCTGTTCATGTACTCGAGGCCGCCGAAGTTGAGCACGATCGCCTTGGTTCCCGGCTGATCGGCCTGGGTGTAGGCGTCCATCATCACGCCCTCGCAAAACGCGGTGATTTCGCCGTCGATGTCGATCACCTTGGAGTTGTCCGCTCCGTCGCGAACCGTCATCGCCACCTTTGCCTCTGGCATCCCCGTCTCCTCTCAGCCCGCCGCCACGGCGGTGTGCTCGTCGTCGTAGATCGCCATGAAGTCGGCGATTCGGGTGATCTGGAAGATCTGCCGGTAGTGGTCGGTGAGACCGAAGGCGCGGATGTCCTTCCCCGATGCTCTCGCCTTGGCGAGCAAGCCGACGATCACCGCGATCCCGGTGGAGTTGATGTAGTCGACGTCGGAGAAGTCGAGCACCACCGAGCCGGCGGTCGTTCCGGCATACGCCTGTTCGAGGCCTTCCTGGGCCCCGCGGTTGACATCCCCGCTCATGCGCAGGGTGGCCACCTCGTCTGTCTCGTCGACCCGGACGTCGAAGTCGGTTCCGGGCATCAGCTGGCTCCTTCCATCTTCATTTCGAGTTCGATCACGTGCCTGCCCTCCGCCGCGTAGTGATGGAGGCCGTCGACCATCTGTTCGATCAGGAACAGACCCCAGCCGCGCGGGGACTGCAGGCCGGCGAGCTTGGCGTCGAGGTCGGGGGTCTCGGCCTCGGGGATGTCTGGCCCGGTCCCGTGGTCTTCGATCCTGACCACGAGCCGCTCGCGCCCCCGGTACACGGTGACCTCGACCGGAAGCGAGGGGTCGAATCCGTTCCCGTGCTCGATGGCGTTCATCGCCGCCTCCGACACCGCCGTCTTCAAACGCTCGAGTCGGTCGCCTTCCAATCCGAGACCGGCGGCGACCGAGCCGACGCGATCCATCACCTGTCGCTCGTTGCCTTCCTCGCTGGGCAGGGTGAATCGCTCGACTTCGTCGAGGCCGACTTCGAATGCCCTGGCCGAGGAGGCCGCCGACGAGGTGCGGCGAACGGTCACCATCGTGATGTCGTCCTCCTGTTCGTACCCTTCGCCGCAGAACCGGTCGAGCTCGCCGAGGATCGAGGCGGTCAGCGCTTCGGAGACGGCCGTCGAACCCACGAGTCCCATCAGCCGTCCGAAACCGAACATCGAACCGTCAGGGCCGTGGGCTTCGACGATCCCGTCGCTGGTCAGGAGCATGGACGCGTCGGGCTCCAGGGTCGCGGTCTTGACGTCGTAGCTCATGCCCGGCATCAGGCCGAGCGGCATGCCGGTGGCGCGGAGTTCCACCACGCCGTCTCCGGTGCGCACGTACGGGAGGTTGTGGCCGGCGTTGGCGAACGTGAGGGCTCCGGTGGACGGCTCGAGGATTCCGAACAGGCATGTGACGAACATCGCCGGCGGAATCTCGTCGACAAGTACGTCGTTGGTCTCGGCCAGGATGGCGCCGGGATCGTCGAAGCGCTGGGCAGCCGCCCGCAGGGTCGAGCGGGTGGTCGCCATCACCAGAGCGGCAGGCACCCCCTTGTCTGTGACGTCGCCGATGACCAGTCCCAGCCGGCCGTCGGTCATGGGGATGAAGTCGTAGAAGTCGCCTCCCACGGCTCGGGCCGGGCGGTAGTAGGCGTCGATCTCCCAGCCGGTCAGGGCCGGAAGCTCCTTGGGGAGAAGGGTCTGCTGAATGAGGGCGGCGACACGAAGCTCCTGTTCGATCCGCTCCCGCTCCTTGGCCTCGGCTTCCTGCAGCTGGACGAGCTGGGCGAGGCGGATGGCCGGGGCCACCTGGGCGGCCAGCCCGCGCAGCAGCTTGCGGTCGTCGCCCGAGTAGGGCTGATCCGACAACCGCTTGCCGAGGTTGAGCGTCCCGATCAGTTCGCCCTGGCTGATCAACGGGACGACGAGGTGGACGCCGGCCTGGCGGAGCTCGCGCAGCGCCGGCGAGTCGAGCTCGATCTTGTCGAGGTCGACCGGCCCGCCCGCTCCCAGCAGGTAGCCCATGAGCGGGTCGTGATCGGGGATGGGAATCGGCTCGGCGGTGGCAACCGGAGCCGGGGTCGGAGCGACCTCAGGCGTCTCGGTTTGTTTGGCCGAACGGCGGAAAGATTTGACCATCTGCACGTCCCTTTGTCTACGGAGCTTGCGTTCCGGCAACGTTACGGTCTGCCGATGCTGCCCGGTCGAGCAGCAAGCCGATCTCGTCCCACGCCACTTCCGGCCGGGGTAGACCCCGCCGCTCGAGATAACGGGCGGCGGTGCTCCGACCCTTGCGCAGGAACCGCAGGTAGGAAAGCGGTCCTCCCACCCCCATTCCGGGGACGAATCGCTCGGCGACGAAGCTCCACTCGCTATCGGATTCCTCGAGCCTCCCGACGATGAGGCAGCTGCGCAGCTTCCACAGCCGCTCGTCGTGGCGGTGGTAGAGGATCGATGCCGGTCCGGGGCGGGAGGCGCCCGGATCGTGGATCACGAGGATCCGCCGACTGGGATCTGCCGTGGCCCTGCACCGCACAGAGATCGGTCCGGATTCGGTCACGGTCGACAGGACGGCGGAGTCGAACCGTCCCGACTCCCGCTCCACGTCACGCCACATCGACGGCCTCCCATCTGTCGTCGATCCCCCAGCTCACCCGGGTGGGCTCGACCACGATCAGGAGGCGCAGGAAGTACCAGTCCATGAGCTTCCGGGCCAGCGAGTTGCTGGTGTAGATGCCGACGGCGGGCTGGCGGCGAAGCAGTTCGATGGCGTCGCGTTCGAAGGCGGCGGCGATGCCCCGGTCCTCGATCTGCCCGATCGAGGTGAGGACCACGTCGGGGGCCGTTGCCCGACCCTCGACTCGAACCAGTGGAGGATCGGTGAGACCGCTTCCGGTCGAGTCCGAGTAGAGGAGACTGACGCGGGGATCACGGCGGATGTTGAGGGCCTTTTGAGGGAGTCCGATCGACGTGACGATGGAGATGCGGAAGCTGCCCTCTTCGAGTGAGGGAAGCACCGGCCAGGTGATGGGGTGCCCCGACCGGGACACCGTCGTCAACTCGGCGGTGAGGAAGTGTCGCACCACCGCCGACACGTCGCTCGGAAGGCGTGTCTCGGGTGTGCTCATGGCACCGAGTATCCGGTTCCGCCGTTCCGGCATGGTTACGGGTGGCCGTGCCGGAGCCGTTCAGGATGCTTCCCGGTCATCTCCAGGTCGGCGGAGCCAGATCGCGGCAACAGAAGGAGCCACGGTCTTCTGCAGGACTCCCCACAGATCATTCACCACCGTGTCGAGGGCCACCTCGTCGGTGAGCCGGCCGGTGAACAGGTCCACCTCGTGCTCGGCGTCGTACCTGGCGCGGTCGAACCGGTGGTCGACGGCGCGCTGGATGCGGCGCCGGACGGGGTTGAAGACGGCGGCGGCGGCGAGGGTGGATGCGGCGATCACCACGTCGTTTGACTCCCCAAGGATGCGGGGAAGAAGGAGGACCGGTATCACGTAGACCGCCGCCACCACGGCGGCAACACCTCCGTAGCTCACGGTGCGCCGGACCAGGCGGTCGACTCCGTACAGGCCGTGCCGGATCACGGCGTAGGCGAAGGCGATCGGCAGCAGGGGCCAACCGATGCGGGCGCCCATCCATGCAATGTCGCCGAGCGTCTCGACCAAGCCGATGCCGAAGACCACGGCGACGATGAGGACCGCGAACGCGTAGAGCACGAGCGTGTAGCGACGGCGTTCTTCCCCATACTCACGACGTCGACGCCGCCACATCCACACGATGCAGCCGAGGAGGAGCACGAAAATCGGGATGAAGACCACACCGTTGACGGTCGCCGGAACCAGCTGCACAAGGGGATTGGGAAAGGAGAGAGTGTCCCCGGCCCTCGTGTTGACCTCCAGGGGGCTGGACATGGCCGCCAGCACAGTCAGCACGGCCATGGAGCCGACGATCCGGTATGCGATCCGCCGGTCGCGTTCCGGACGGGGAGAGAGTCCGTCGGGGAACGCAACCAGGAACCCGGCGATCACGGTGTAGAGGAACACCCCGCCCCAGGTCCCGATCCAGGCAAGCCACGGATACCACTCCGGGTCGAGGCGCGAGGCGGGGACCGGAAGACTGGTGGTCGTCAGACCGAGGCCGATCAAGAGCATGAGCCACCCGATCTGATGCCATGGTCGCTTGGCCATCACCACCAGACCTGCACCGAGATACCACAGGGGCATGGTGGTGTTGAGGAAGTAGTCGAAGGTGACCGGCTGATCGTCGATCAGAAACGGCGCAAGTGATGCGGCGATCGCCGCGACCAGCAAGAAGGCCAGCCCGAGCCAGCGGAGCATCCTCATCCGGTGTCCGGGGCGATTCGAGCGGTCTCGGCGGGAAGGAGGACGATCACGTTTCCCAGCCTGTGGAACCACGTTCCCGACTCGTTGCGGGCGGGGCGAGGACGGGCGGTCGACAGTCTGGAGGGCATCAAAGTGCCTTCCTGATCCAGAGGGCGGCGTGTCCGGGCTGGACGGTGCGGGTGACGGCGGTGGTCAAGGTGTCGGTTACGGTGGCCACCGTCACCGCAGACCGGAGTTGGACGGTGAGTTTCTCCACTTCGCGTTCGGCGTCGTAGCGGGCGCGGTTGAAGCGGTGGTCGACGGCGCGCTGGATACGGCGACGCACCGGGTTGAAGGCGGCGGCGGCGGAGAGGGTGGAGCCGGCGATGACCAGGTCGTTCGACTCGCCGAGGAGGCGGGGAAGCAGCACCACCGGGACGGCGTAGACCGCGCCCACCACCAGCACGACCAGGGCGTAGGAGACGGTGCGCGACACCAGGCGGTCGATCTCGTAGAGCCGGTACCGGGTGATCGCCACCAGGATGGCAGCCGGGATCCCGAGGGCGCCGCCGACCAACGCCAGGAGGCCTGCCAGTTCCGGAATGACCTGGATCCCGATCACCCCGGTGACCAGCGCCACCAGCGCCAAGATTGGGGTGAAGGCGGCTGCCGCTCCGAGCCAGCGCAGCTGGGCTCGCTCGATCCCACCGGCGCGGCGAAAACGAACGAAGGGTGCGGCCGCGCACCACAGCACGCCTGCCAGCCCGATGACGACGCCCAGGGGAACTGCGAAGTCGTCGGAGGTGCGCCACTCGAACGAGGGGACCAGAACGGCGACGGTCCATCCACCGACGAGGAGAGCGATCGGAACCAACCACCGGCGCGAGGGAAGCCGGCCGTCCGGGAACACCACCAGCACCAGGACGAGCGCCACGAGCACCGCGAAGTTCTGGAGTTCCACTCCGCCCACTCCCACCAGAAAGAAGATCGCCGGGGCGCCACCCATCCCCAGCATCAGCCAGCCGACGCTGTTGGCCGGCCGGTGCAGGATCAGCGCCAGTCCGACCGTGCCGAAACCGGGGACGGCGATGATGGGGAGGATGAGC
>DATCZS010000123.1:0-79263 GCA_036525795.1 Acidimicrobiia bacterium
GTACCCGTCGTCGACGTCGCAGCCGAGGAACCGGTCGTAGACGTCCCAGCCGAGGAACCGGTCGTAGACGTCCCAGCCGAGGAACCGGTCGTAGACGTCCCAGCCGAGGAACCGGTCGTAGAGGTGGCAGCCGAGGAACCCGTCGAAGACGTCCCAGCCGAGGTACCCGTCGTCGACGTCACACCCGACGCACCGGTCGTCGCGTCGGTCTCATCCGCCGCCGGGTCTGCCGTGGCACAGGCCGACAACGCCATCGCCAACAGCACCACCGGGGTGATCCTCTTCATGGCATGGACAAACATCAGTGCACTCCCACTATCGGTTCGGTCTCGCCCACTAACTGGAAGCGTAGAGCGACCGCGCCCTACGCGGCGGCCGTCTGCTCGATCAGTCGAGCCAAGGACACCGGGCGCTCCATCGGTCCGAAGTGGCCCGTCTCCGGCTCGATCGCCACCTGGCCGCGGACGAAGCCGGATGCGATCTCCTCGGCGACTTCGCGCGGATAGGTATCGGTCTCGGCGCCCCACACCACCACCACAGGGATCTCGATCTCCCCGAGCCTCTCGAGGACCGCATGAGCCCGCGAGGCGATGAACACCTCGGCCTCGGTATCCGGAAGACACGCCAGTCCGGCCACACCCGATCGATCGGTCACACCCGACCCTACGTAGCCTTCGAGCGCCCGCCGGTCCCAGCGGTCGAACGGGGGCTTGCCTGAGTAGTTGGCGAGCGCCTCCTGACGCGAGGCGAACTCGGCGCGCCGCTTGCGAGCACGCACCGCGAGTGGCTCCTGGCGATCCCGGCGGAACGGCGGCACAGGCAGGATCGGCTCGTACAGCACGAGGGCGTCAAACCGCGTCCGGTCGTCCAGCTGGGCCATCACCAGCGCTGCGCCCCCCATCGAGTGCCCGACGCCGATCGCCCTCGTGGTCGGAGAGGAATCCCGCACCGCCGCCGCATCCGCGCCCATCTCCCACCACGACAGTCTGGGCGCCACCCTCCCGGATCCTCCATGGCCACGGAAGTCCCAGGCCGTCCACTCCAGGGAGCACTCCTCGGCGACGGCCGCCCACGACCCGGCGCAGAATCCGGTGGCATGGGAGTAGAAGACCCTGGCCGATCGGCGCCCCTCGCCGTCGTAAACGGCCAGCGGAGCGCCGTCCGACGAGTGCACGGTTCTGGTCCTCACCGGTCCGGAACCGGTGTGCGGACCGTTGATCACGCTCCGACGTGGTGGTTGAGCCCCTGGTAGATCCGGACGAAGGCGTCGACCTCTCCCCGGACCGCATCGTCGAGGTCGTCGAAGTAGAACACCCTGGTCCATGCCACGGCCGCCGCCCGCCTCCGATTGCCATCGGCATCGACGATTCCGTCGTACTCGGTGAGAAGCGTGCGTCCTCCCGCCGCGGTGACGTACGCCTCGAGGTCGGCCTGGAGTCCGTCACACCCGTCCGGGCAGTCGTATGCGAAGACGATCCCGCCATCCTCGAGGTTGTGGACGAAGATCTCGGGTGGAATCGGCTCCGGGTTCACCCCCCAATTGGCGAGGCCACCCCAATGAGGTCCGGACGACGGAGGCGAAGAGTTGTACGCGGCGTGGGGATCGGACGGTGTCTCGAGATGAGCGTTGCCCTGATCGGCGAACACGGTCCCGGGAGGGGGCGGATCGAGGACAACCAGCAGGCCGAGTCCGCCGATGATCGCCACGGCGATGACGATTCCCTTCCACGGGAGACGGCGGGGCGGCGGCGCCTGTTCGTTGGACTTGGATGGGCTGCGCTTCTGGGTTCGGGCCATGGTTCACTCGAGATCGGGGGCTGGAATCGTACCGGAGCCGCCCGACAATCCGAAGGTTCAGGTGATCTGATCTCCGTTGGGCCATTCCTCCGGCGGGTAGTCGTCTTCCTTCTGCGCGGTGATGCGGGCCATGTAGGCGGCGGCCTCGCTGCGACGATGCATACCCATCTTGGCGAGCAGGTTGGAGACGTAGTTCTTGACCGTCTTCTCGGCCAGGAACATGTCCTCTGCGATCTGGCGGTTCGTCTTTCCCTCGGCGATGTGCTCGAGGATGGATCGCTCCTGAGGTGACAACCGGGCCAGCACGGGGTCGTCCGGTTCGTCGCCCCGCAGACGCTTGAACAGTCGCTCGGTCATGTCCGGGTCGAGGAGCGACTCGCCGTTGCCGACCCGCCGGATGCTGTCGACCAGTTCCCTCCCCTTGATCCGCTTGAGCACGTACCCGGCAGCTCCCGCCATGATCGCCGCCAGCAGCGCCTCCTCGTCGGCGAACGAGGTCAACATGAGGACCTTCACCTGGGGGAACCGGGAGCGAATCTCGCGGCACGCCTCGACACCGGAGCCGTCTGGGAGCCGGACGTCGAGCACCACCACATCGGGGTCGTCGAACCCCACGCGGCGAACCGCATCCTCGACCGTTCCGGCCTGCCCGACGACCTCCATGTCGTCGTTGGCATCGATCAGGGCCTGCAGACCCTCACGGACGATCTCATGGTCGTCCACCAACAGAACTCGCATCGCCTTCGCCATCTCCGGATGAAGCGTACTCCACCAGGAGGCGGTAGCCTCACTTCCGATGCCCGTCACCGATCGACGCGACCTTTCGGAACTGGTCAAAGCGGCGGCCGCGGTCGCCGAGCAAACGGACCTCGACGCCGTCCTCCGAACCACCGTCACCGTGGCCAGGGAGGCAACCGGTGCCGAACACGCTGCCCTGGGCGTCATCGGAGCCCACGGCGAACTGAGCGACTTCGTCTACGTCGGCGTCGACCGCGAGACCGCAGAGATGATCGGAAGTCTTCCCGCCGGCCACGGCGTCCTCGGTTCGCTGATCCGCGAGCCCAAGACCGTCCGGTTGGACGCGATCTCCGATCACCCGGCCTCGGCGGGGTTCCCGTCGCATCACCCGTCCATGTCGAATTTCCTCGGGACGCCGGTCATGGTGGGCGCCCGGATCTTCGGAAACCTCTATCTCACCGACAAACCGGAACCCTTCGACGAAGACGACGAGAGCCTCCTCGAGGCTCTGGCCGCGATCGCCGGCTCGGCCATCAACGCCGCCCGTCTTCACGAACGCATGACGCAGGTGGCACTGGTCGAAGACCGGGAGAGGATCGCCCGCGACATCCACGATGCGGTGATCCAGGACCTGTTTGCGGTCGGCCTCGACCTGCAGGGGCTGGCGCTCTCCCTCGAGGACTCCGAACTGACCGATCGGCTCGACCGGTCGGTGCAGCGGATCGACGATGCCATCTCGAGCCTGCGGACGTTCATCTTCGACCTGCGGTCGATGAGCGCACTCCACGCCGATCCCGTCAACGCGATCCGGCGGATGGCCGAGCGGCTGGCGGGCTCCAGGGACGTCAGGGTGTTCGTCACGGCAGGCGATCTCGGCAGCCCTTCTGCCACCCAACTCGACAACGCAATGCAGATCGTGAGGGAGGCCGTGTCCAACGCCATCCGGCACGGAACGGCCAGGACGGTCAGGATTCGGCTCGACAGAGACGGACCGGGGCTCGTGGTCACGGTGGTCGACGACGGCAGCGGATTCGACCCCGCCCACGCCAGACGGGGGATGGGCCTCGACAACATGCGCGAACGGGCTTCCCGCCTCGGTGGTGGTTTCTCGATCGACTCCGCCCCCGGAGCCGGGACGACGCTGCAGGTCCGGCTCGAGCGCTGACCTTCAGCTCTCGTCGCCCGCCCGCAGTCCCTGGGCAAGCCTCTCGAGGAAATTGCGCACCGTCGCCTCCGCCACTCGATGGAAGGCCAGGCGGTCCAGCACGGAGCCGAGTCCCTCCAGCGGTGGACGGTACGAGCCCCGGAGAGCCAGGTGAGTCAGTTCGCCCGTGATCTCGCTGACCACGAGCTCGGCCTCCATGTGGGGGAACAGCCACTCGGCCCCTTCGGCCTGCCAGCGCATGGGAATGCGTACGGAGTCGGAGCTGTGAACGGGGTCACCCACCTCGAGGGTCACCGGTGCGGCCAGCAGCTTGGCCGGCCCCACCGCCAGCCGCTCTCCCATCCGATATGCCGCCTCTGCCCACACCCCCAGCCGGCCTTCCGCCGTGAGTGCTTCGATCACCCGATCGACCGGCACCGTCACATCGACGAAGTCCTGGACCAGCATCAACCGCCGCCGATCGGCCGCTCCCCACCCTCACAAAGAGGGTTGGAAGGCGCCCACCAGCCGGCGAGACGAAGAAACGGATCCATGGTGAGCGAAACCCTACGAATCGGTTCGATGCAGGGGACAGAGAACAAAGTCCCTCCTAGATGGGCACTCCCTGCAAGGCCTCATACGATCGACTGGCGAGCTCGATCCGCCCCGCGACATCCTCGAAGAAGCTCCGCACCGCGCTCTCCGCAACCGTGTGGAGCGCAACCATGTCGAGCGCGGCACCCGCCGCCCCCGCCGGCGGGTGATAGTCCCCCTCGAGCGCCATTTCGACCTCGCACTCTGCGGTCGCAACCAGCTCGAACTCCCCGACAAACGAGGGGAAGGCATGCGGATGCTCGACATCGGTGATTCGAATGGGGATCACGGCCACCTCGACGGGGCTGTCGACAGAAACCATCTCCTCGACCGACAGGGCCGCCTGACGGCCGACCGAGAACCCGAGGATCTCGGCGTCGAGCTCGACTCCGCGACTCGCCAGGTCGGAGAGCACAGACACCGCCGACTGGCGGGCCGCATCGAACGACGACTCCAGACTGGTCATCAGGTGCACCCTCGCCATCAGTCACCTCCCGATTCGCGCTCGTTGACCGCCCACAACACGTCCTTGATGGAGACGATCCCGAGCAACTGACCGTTCTCGACCACCGGGAGGTGCCGGTACCCGGTTGCCATCAGCCACTCGGCTGCGTCCGACACGCGGACATCGGGGGTCAGGTGGTCGGGATCGGCAGTCATCCACTCCTCGACCAGGGCGGACGTGCAGTCCGCTCCGGCTGCGACGGCTCGAAGGACGTCGCGGTCGGTGAAGATCCCCACCAGCGACCCGGCCTCGATCACGCCGAGCGAACCGATGCGCTCCTCGACCATCACGTCGGCCGCCTCGCCCACCGTCAGGTCGGGTCCACAGACGGTGGCCGTGCCTCCCACCAGATTCCGGATCTCCACCTTCACACCTCCTGTGTCGTCTGCAGTCGATCCTCGCAGGGGTTTGGGTCGTGTGCCCCGCTCCCCGTTCCCCTTCGGCGGGACTTTCTGCCCTCTCGGGTCACCGCTCGGCGCGACCGGTACGGAGCGAACGCGCCACGAGTCCCAGCCCGATGACGATCACGAGGACCGGCCCTGCGTACCGCAGGTCGGCCGCCCTCAGCGTCCACACGTCGACCGCCTCCAGGGCGAGCGCCGTTCCGAACAGCGCGAAGCCGAGGCCCCAGGCGAAGGTCCCCACGTCGAATCCTCTCATCTGCGCACCTCCACCGACCCGATCACCGTCGACAGGTCGAGCCGGATCGTGGGCTCGATACCGATTGTCTCCTCACGTTCGACGCCCACCCCGCTGGTGGCGGAGCCAAACACCTTCACCTCTCCGATCTGGGAGTCGGCGATGACCTCGACGGCCATGGAAGGGGGCACGATCACCACCAACTGCCCGAGGCCCACATCCGCCTCGAGCGTGGCGACCCCGGCCACCTCCAAGTCGCTCAGGTCGATGCGCATCTCCCCGATCGCCAGCCGATACGGTTCGGACAGGTCCGACATCGCCGCGATCGCGAACCGTCGCTCTCCGATTCCGCCGTTGATGCCGCCGAGGGGAAGCATCGCTCCGATGAGGGCGACGATCGAGATCACGATCCCGAGCGCGACCAGGCCGGGGTGGTGTCCATCGACGGCGGCCACCATCGTCACGATCCCCAGTCCGACGAGCACGAAGGGGAGGACCAGGCCGGCCGACAGGTCGAACACCTCCAGTCTGAGCATCATCCACAGGACGCCGGCGACGATCAGGCCGCCGCCGACGATCGCCCGGCTCCAGGTCGGGCGAACCACCGGACCCGTTTCATGGGCGAGCGCCACGGCGCACCTCACTTCCGAGCACGGCGATCCCGGCCACGATCAGCAGCCCTGGCCAGAGATACTCACCCGCCCATGGCATCAGCATCGTCGAGAGCATGACCAGTCCGGCGGCGATGAGCACCACGCCGAACGCCACCACGGCTTCCTGTCCGCGGCGCTCCGGGGCACCGGTGTCCGCGCCGACGGGCATGGCGACCCAGGCGACCAGATAGAGGATCGCGCCGCCGCCCGCTCCGGCCAGCACCAGTGCGGCAAAGGCAATCCTGAACCACACCGCATCCACCCCGAAGTACGCGCCGAGCCCTCCGCAGACGCCGGCGACGACCTTGTCGTTCGGACTTCGCGTCAGTCGACGCGGCCCGGCCGTTCGCTGCATCTCCTCGACGGGCCGGGGCTCGGTAGACAACGCCATCTGAACCTCCTTTCCCCGACCACGCTATGGACGGGGCCGCGGGCCAGCCAGGGACCGATGGACATACCTGGGACCGAAGCGACCCCTTGTGGTGCATGGACAGGATCGATCGCCCCGGACCGAAGACTCGGATCACTCGCCGGAGCGTGCCTGGGTCCGCGGCGGACCGGGGGCGGCGATCGGCTAGCGGAGGATCGGAAGCCTCTGGACCAGCCTCGTGTGGGTCCACCAGACGCCGAGGCCGAGGAAGTTGCCCGCGTTGGAAAGGGCGATGGCCCCGAGCGCCACCGCGTACACGATGTGGCCGTCGACGACCGGGTTGTGAGCGGGGGGGAACGCGGACACGTACAGCAGCATCAGCACCAGCGCACCGGCCCATGACGCGATCTGCACGAAGATGCCAAGCATCAGGGACAGCCCGATCAGGGCCAGGCCGATCATGAACATCCACTCGATCACGGCGCTGTCGATCACTTCGCGGAAGAAGCGTTCGAAGGGAACGGCCGACTCGAAATCCAGGAAGCCGGTGGCAGGATTGCCCCCTCGGATCCAGGCGGAGTCGGCATCGGTGGCGAACCCAAGACCGAACAGCTTGTCGACGAATGCCCACAGGAACGTCCAGCCGAGCATCAGCCTCGCCGCCCCCCAGAACCATCCCGACTTCGGGTATTGATGTGTGACGACGAGGGTGTCGCCGACCCGACTCCCGGTCAATACCGCCATCGGCCGTCTCCTTTCCGGCGCACCCCTCGATGCGCCTGCCAGAAGAATCGACGCTCCGGGTCCCACCCGCTAGGGGCCAATGGACGCCTTCCAACTCCCAGAACCGTCGCATTTCGAGGTGGACCCGCTCGAGCCCCCACGCTGGAAGCCGACCGGCAGCGGGGCCCGATGCCGCCCGGTGGTGGTACGTCCGTTCGCCCCTAGGCGAACGACCCTCCCAGCCGCCACGATCGCGATGGCACGAAGGAGGCGCATCGATGGTCGTGGTGGTCGGAGTCGATACATCCGATCATTCGATCGCAGTGGTTCGCAAGGCTGTGGAAGAAGCTCGCCGCCGTGATGCCGCGCTGCACGTGGTCCACGTGTTCCACCCGCCCGTGATCCCGTATCTCGGGGCTCCTGTCGACCTCCGCGTCATGGCGGAGGCCGAGAGGGAGGCGGTCTGGAATCAGGTGTCACCGCACCTCGCAAACCTCGATATCGAGGTCGACCAGGTCGATCTCGAGGGATACCCACCCGACACGCTGGTGGACTACATCCAGAACGTCGGAGCGGACCTCCTGGTGGTGGGATCCCGAGGGCGCGGGGAGCTGGCTGCGCTCATCCTCGGCAGTACCAGCCACAGAGCCGTGCATCTTGCGCCTTGTGATGTGCTGGTGGTGAAACCGTCGCACGCCTGACCGTCTCCAACATCACCGGCACACGCGCTGATGGGGCGGTCCCTCACCCGAGGGACCGCCCCATCCAGCGTCGTGGGTGACCTGCGGACGTCGCAGGCCGCGGCCACGGGTCGAACCGCCTAGCCTCGGATGCGACGCAAGGAGAGCGGGAATGGATTCGATCGGTACCGATCATGCCGGGCTCGGGATCCTCAGCCGGGAGGAGTGCGAGGGATTGCTGCGCTCTGCGTCGGTGGGCCGCCTCGCATTCGTCTCCGACGGGGAGGTGGTCGTCGTCCCGGTCAACTTCCGCTACCACGAGGGGACCATCGTCATCCGCACCGCGGTCGGCTCGAAGCTCGAGGCAGCCGCTCGTCATGCACAGATGACCTTCGAGATCGACGGATGGAACGACGCAACCGAGACCGGATGGTCGGTGCTCGCCAAGGGCAGGGCGCGCGAGGTGCTCTCCGACGAGGAGGCAGCCGACCTGATGCAGCTGGGGTTGCGACCGTGGGCCGATGCAGCCGGCAAGCGCCGCTGGTTGCGAATTCGACCGGATGAGATCACTGGCCGAAAGATCGAGTGATCTTTCCCGGGTGGTGGCGGCATGCGGGCGAAACATCGCCCGTACTTTCTCGTCACAGGAGGTACGAATACGCATGAGTGATCCTTCCGTAGCCGGGGCCACCCAATGGGTCCATCACTTCGACGAGGCCGACGGCGCCGCCAGGGACCTCCTCGGAGGCAAGGGGGCGGGGCTGGCCTCCATGACGGCGATGGGTTTGGCGGTGCCTCCGGGATTCACCGTGACCACCGATGCGTGCCGGGCCATCATGCGCGATGGGGCACCTCCCGCTGACCTCCGCGACCAGATCGACGCCGCCGTCGCCGGCCTCGAGACGCGCTCGGGTCGAACCTTCGGGCGCGGCCCCGCCCCGCTGCTCGTGTCGGTGCGGTCCGGTGCCAGGATCTCCATGCCGGGGATGATGGACACCGTCCTCAATCTGGGCCTCAACGCCGACCTGTTGGGGGTGCTGGCGGAATGGGCCGGAGACGAGCAGTTCGCCTACTCCGCATATCGCCGGTTCCTGCAGATGTACTCCGACGTCGTGCTCGGGGTGGAGCCGCGGGGCTTCGAGGCGATTCTGGAGGATCTGCGCGAGCGCGCCGGGGTCGAAGACGACTCGAAGCTCGACGTCGCCTCCCTGCGCGAGGCCGTCGACCGCTTCCGTCAGTACATCGCATCCCAGGGGGTCACGGTCCCCGATGATCCGCGCGACCAGCTCCACTCGGCGGTGGCGGCGGTGTTCGCCTCATGGGACATCCCCCGGGCCCGTCACTACCGCAGAATCCACGCGATCCCCGACGACCTGGGTACCGCCGCCAACGTCCAGATGATGGTGTTCGGCGACCTCGGCGAGGACTCGGGCACCGGCGTGTGCTTCACCCGCGATCCGGCGACGGGCGAGAAGGCCCGTTTCGGCGACTACCTGCCCCGCGCCCAGGGCGAGGACGTCGTCGCCGGAATCCGCAACACGCTGACTCTCGATGATCTCGCACAGATGGCACCGGACGTCCACGACGAGCTGGAGTCGGTCATGGAGATGCTCGAACGAGAGACCAGAGACATGGCGGACATCGAGTTCACGATCGAACGCGGGAAGCTGTGGATCCTCCAGACTCGAGCGGGGAAGCGCACTGCCGCGGCCGGGGTGCGAATCGCAGTCGACATGGTCGACGAGGGACTCCTGTCACACGAGGAGGCCATCCACCGAATCGACCCTGCCCAGCTCGAACAGCTCGAGCGTCCGCGGATCGACACCAACGGCCTTCCCCCTGCCATCGCCACCGGCGTGGCTGCCTCCCCGGGCGCGGCCCAGGGGATGGTGGTCTTCGACGCCGACCGGGCGGTCGACGAGCGGGCCAAGGGAGCAGCGGTGGTGCTGGTGCGCCCCGAGACGACGCCCGATGACATCCACGGGATGGACGCCGCCGACGGAATCCTGACGAGCCACGGCGGGAAGACGAGCCACGCCGCCGTCGTCGCCCGCGGCATGGGCAAGCCCGCGGTGACAGGAGCCGCCAAGATCAAGGTCGACCTCGGTGCCCGCATCGCCCACATCGGAGATGTCACGATCACCGAAGGCGACCACATCACGATCGACGGCACGGCCGGCACCGTGTACCTGGGCCTGCTGCCGCTCATCGAGCCCGAGGAGACCCCCGAGTTGCACCGGGTACTGGCGTGGGCAGACGGGATCCGGTCGCTGGGCGTCCGCGCAAACGCCGACACCCCGGAAGATGCCGCCAAGGCCAGGGCATACGGAGCAGAGGGGATCGGGCTCGCCCGCACCGAGCACATGTTCCTGGGAGAGCGACTCGCCATCGTCCAGCGGGTGATCCTCGCACAGTCGGACTCGGAGCGGTCCGAGGCGCTCGAAGCCCTCAGACAGCTCCAGGCGACAGACTTCGAGGGACTGCTCGAGGCGATGGACGGGCTCCCTGTGGTCGTGCGGCTCCTCGATCCACCCATGCACGAGTTCCTCCCCTCGCCGCTCGAACTCGAACGCGAGATCGGCGACCTGGCCCAGACGATCGGCTCGCTCCAACAGGAGATGCGCAGGCGCCAGGGGGAGGGGGAACCCCTGGGTGACGGCGACGAGGAGATCGCCGACCTCGAGCGCCTCATCGCCGCCAAGCGCGACATGATCGGGCGCGTCTCGATCTGGGCAGAGGACAATCCGATGCTCGGGTTGCGTGGAGTCCGTCTCGGGTTGATGGTGGAGCACCTCTACTCCATGCAGGTCGAGGCGGCCGTCGAAGCGGTGGTGGCCCGACTGGACAAGGGCGGCAATCCCGAGCTCGAGATCATGATCCCGCTGGTGTCCACGGTGCGTGAGCTCAGCCGGATGCGCGAGATGATCGAAGGCATCATGGACCGCGTGGCCAACGAGACCGGCCACGCACTCCACATTCCGATCGGCACGATGATCGAGCTTCCGAGGGCCGCATTGACCGCAGCGGAGATCGCCGGGGTGGCCGAGTTCTTCTCGTTCGGTACCAACGACCTGACCCAGATGACCTTCGGTCTCAGCCGCGACGACGCAGAAGGCCTGTTCCTCGGCGACTACCTCGAACGCGGGATTCTGACCAGCGACCCCTTCCAGACCATCGACGTCGAAGGCGTCGGCCGTCTGATCCGGCTGGCTGTGGAAGAGGGGCGGCGCGCCAACCCTCTCATCCAGCTCGGCGTATGCGGCGAGCACGGGGGTGACCCCGCTTCGATCGCCTTCTGCCGTGAGGTGGGCCTCGACTACGTGTCCTGCAGCCCTCCCCGCATCCATGTCGCCCGCCTCGCCGCCGCACAGGCCGAGTTGCCGCCCCCCGAACGGGACTGAACGTCAGAGATGCGAAACGAGAGGCCCGGCCTGCGCCGCGGCGAGCCCGGTTTTTGGGAACCTCGGCTGCCGCTGCGCCCCTCGACCTGACGTCGGACGCCTGACCGGGCGGTCCTCTACCCGAGTTCCCTCGCCGCCGTCCACGGATCGGTCGCCCGGTCGATGACGCGGGAGACGATCTCCTCAGGGATGGGTCGCGAATGGATCTCGGCGGCCAGGCGAGCCGTGATCGCGCGGCGAATGGTGAGCTCGAGCTGTCGACGCCTCCGAAGGGAACCCGCCGTCCCGGACAGGTGGATGCGATGGTCATCGATCGCTGCCAGCACCCCATCGACTCCCTCGCCGGTGACGGCCGAACACGCCACGGTCGGCGGCTGCCAGGCGCGGTCCGGTCCCAGCTCCAGCATCTGCGCCAGTTCGCGCATCACCTGATCGGCCCCGCCGAGGTCGGCCTTGTTGACCGCGAACACGTCGCCGATTTCGAGGATCCCGGCCTTGGCTGCCTGGACCCCGTCACCCCATGCCGGTGTGAGCACCACGACGCAGGTGTCGGCGGTCTCGACCACCTCGATCTCGCTCTGACCCACCCCCACCGTCTCTACCAGGATCGGGTCGAATCCGGCGGCATCGAAAAGCGCCACCACCTGTGCGGTGGCGTCTGCCAGGCCTCCGAGGTGGCCGCGGCTCGACATCGACCGGACGTACACCCCTTCGTCGCCCACGTGATCCTGCATACGGATGCGGTCACCGAGCAGCGCTCCTCCGGTGAACGGGCTTGCCGGGTCGACCGCCACCACCCCGACGAGTCGATCCGACGCGCGATATCCGGCGATCAACCGGTCGACCAGGGTGGACTTGCCTGCACCGGGCGAGCCGGTGATCCCCACGATGTGGGCACCCCCGCCGCGGGCGTACGCCTCTGCAACGATTGCGTCTGCCCCGGCCCGGCGGTCCTCCACCACAGAGATCGCCCGTGCCAGCGCCCGGCGGTCGCCACCGGCCAGCGCATCCACGAGCGAGCCGGGTTCGGTGGGGGCGGGCATCGCGGAGAGGGTAGTGACCGGCCGGCGTCCCATCCGGAAGGGTTCAGGCCGAGGCGACGACCTCTTCGACCCCCGGCACCCGATCCTTGAGGATCCGCTCGATGCCCGCCTTCAAGGTCATCATCGACATGGGGCATCCACCGCATGCGCCCACCATCTGCAGGCTCACGGTGCCGTCATCGACTCCCAGAAGGACGATGTCCCCTCCATCCATCTGCACCGCCGGGCGGATGTAGTCGAGGGTCGCCTCGAGCTTGGCGATGTCGATCTCACCGGCGGTCTCTTCCGAGCCGCGGGCGCTTGAGCTGATCTGAACGGGAGTCGTTGTCTGGTCCATTGGTATCTGGTCCGTTGGAATGGGGTCCGTCGGCATCGCGGATGGTAGTGCCGGTGCAGCGACTTCTCTCAACGCCCTTCCGGCTCCGTTCATTCCGCCCGCGACAGCAGGCGCAGCCGGCCCCGGTCCGATCCGAGCGAGGATCGAGCCTCGACGGTGATCGTCACCGCCTGCTCGCCACCGAAGCCGAGGGCCTTCAAGTCGATGGTGATCACTCCTGCCTCCGACAGCGCGGCGCCCGAGTCGTACCTGCGCCCTCGATCGCCCACCACCAGCACCCGCACCTCGGCCGCCGTGGCCGAGTCGACCCTCACCTTCGCCACGCGGCCCGATGCGTCGAAATCGAGGCGCCACCCGCCGATCGACGGCGGGAGCCCGAGACCGATCGGCGGCGTGACCAGGACCCGGTCGTCGGTCGACGCCACCCTCCAAGAGCCGAGCTGATCCTCCGCCACGACGCGCCCGTCCACGACCACCCGGACCGGGCCGTCGGGGACGACGACCACCTCCTCGAGGTCCGTGGCGAGCCCCACGCGCACCCGGTCGGGAAGGACGTTCGACCCGAGCAGCGGACGCAGCCCGCCGTAGTAGTGGGCCAGGATCTCGTCGTATGAGGCTCCGGCGGCGGCCATCGCCTCGGCCCCGAACTGACTCATCCCCACCAGGTGCCCCCACCCGCCGCCCTGCACCTCGAACCGCGGCTCCCACTCCAGGGGATTGCGGTAGCGGGGTACCCCGTATCGGTACTCGTCGAAGGCGGCGAAGATCGTGGAGATGGTGAAGCCGGGCGACATGATCGTCTGCGGGTACCGGCGTCCCGATCCCGGCCGAAACGCCGGAAACCGGTCGGGGTAGAGCTCGGCCGCCGCCCGGTTGATTCGCGAGCGCAACGACCAGGTGTCGATCGAGGAGGCGCCATCGGTCCCGACGATCGTCACCTCCCACGGACCCGGCCCCGAGCGCTCGGTCGAGATCCTCGCCAGCTCGCCGGAGACGAGCCCGGCATGGCGCAACAGCCGGTTCATCACCGCGTACGGCACCGAGAACGACCACTCCACGAACGGTGACGACTCACCAGGCGAATCCACAGAACGCAGGTAGGGCACCGCAGGCGAACCCACGAACACGTCCTCGACATCGCGGGTCCGCCCGTCCGACGTGGAGCTGTAGAGCGCCTGAGCGGGCGCGCCCTCGAACAGGAGGACCTCGGAGCGGGTCGACTCGACCGCCGCGCGCCACCGGTCGCCGTCTGGGCCACCCACGGCGGCAAGCCCGGCATACACCTGGCAGGCGACGGTGGCGCAGATGTCGTATCCGAATCGACGGCCGTTGGCGCTCCTCCCCCGATCGAGGGTCCACGCCAGGTAGGTTCGGGCGGCGACCGCCTGGGCTCTGAGCGCTTCCGCCGGCCAGGAGAACGGCACCTCCCGGATCCCCAACAGGTAGCGGTCCACCGTGGTCTCCTCGACCATTGCGAGCCCGCCGACGTGGCCCTCGAGGCTGAGCTCACCGGCGTAGATGCGGTCGGCCACCCCGAGCCGGGTGTCACCGAGCGGCTCGATCACCACCTCGCGGGCGAGGATGCGATCGTCGTCGACCGTCTGGGCGACGGCGAGCGGCGGAGCGACGGCCATTGCCGCCGCCAGTACCACCACACCGGAGGCCTGACGCCTCCTGCGCCTACCGGCGGGTGATCTCGGCACCGAGCGAGGCGAGTCTCCCCACGAAATTCTCGTACCCCCTGTCGATGTGATGGGCGTCTCCGACCACGGTCTCCCCGTCCGCCCGCAACCCGGCCAGGACCAGCGCCGCCCCCGCCCGGATGTCAGGAGCGAGCACGGGCGCCCCGGACAGCCGCTCCACCCCGCGGATCACGGCGTGCTGCCACTCGGTGGTGATGTCCGCCCCCATCCTCGCCAGCTCGCCGACGTAGCGGAACCGGGCGTCGTACAGGTTCTCGGTGACCACCGACGTGCCGTCGGCGGTGGCGAGATAGGCGACCATCTGCGGCTGCATGTCCGTGTGGAAGCCAGGAAAGGGGAGGGTGGCCAGATCCACCGCCTTCGGCCGGTCCGGTCCGCGCACTCGCAGCCATCCGTCGCCGCGTTCGATCCCGGCACCCGTCTCCTCGAGTTTGATCAGCTCCATTCGCAGTAGATCGGGCTGACAACCCGTCACCGTCACATCACCACGGGAGATGGCTCCCGCCACCGCATAGGTGCCGGCCTCGAGCCGGTCGGGGATGACCCGGTGTGCGGAAGGGCGCAGCTCCGACACTCCCTCGATGTGGATGATGGCGGTGCCCTCCCCTGCGATCCGTGCCCCCATCCCCCTGAGCATCCGGCACAGGTCGACGATCTCCGGCTCGCGGGCGGCGTTGACGATCACCGTCTCCCCCTGGGCCAGGGTTGCGGCCAGGAGGACGTTCTCGGTGGCCCCCACGCTGGGAAACGGGAGTTCGACCTCTGATCCCCGCAGCCGTCCGTCGACGGCGCCATGCAACTCGCCGTGCACGAGTTCGAACGAGGCCCCCATCTGCTCCAGTCCGCCGAGGTGGAAGTCGATCGGCCGGGCGCCCAGATCGTCACCGCCGGGCAGGGCGACGCGCGCCTCGCCGCATCGGGCCAGCATCGGGCCGAGCACGACGATGGAGGCGCGCATCTGCCTGACGAGATCGATCGGGGCTTCCGGCGTGATGATCTGCGGCACGACGACGCTCAGTTCGTGGCCGGTGAGGTCGCAATGCGCACCGACGTGTCTGAGCACCTCGCCCATCAGCTCCACGTCGAGGATGCCGGGGACGTTGTCGATCTTGTGACGTCCCGGGGCCAGCAATGTTGCCGCCATCACCTTGAGGACGGCGTTCTTGGCCCCGAGCACACCGACCGTCCCCCGGAGTGGGGCGCCACCGACGACGTGGATCTCGCTCACGTCCATGACGGTAGCGGTGGGGACCGCCAGTGCCGTCTACCCCGGCGGCCGGCCCGCGGCAGGCCGGTGACTCCGGCAGTTGCCGGCCACTACGCTCACCTGCATGCGCGTCGCACTCGGATCGGATCACGCAGGCTATGCCCTCAAGCAGGTGCTCGCCGTGGCGCTGGCAGACGCCGGCCAGCCGGTGTTCGATCTCGGCACCCACGACGAGGAGTCGGTGGACTACCCCGACTATGCGGCCGCAGTCGGACGGGCCGTCGCCGATGGACGCGCCGACCGGGGGATCGTCGTGTGTGGATCGGGAGCGGGGGCGTGCATCGCCGCCAACAAGCTGAAGGGGATCAGGGCCGCCACCGCCCACGACACCTACACCGCCCACCAGATGGTCGAGCACGACGACGTCAACGTGCTGTGCCTCGGGAGCCGTGTGATCGGCGAAGCGGTGGCCCTGGAGGTCGTGACGACATTTCTCGCAGCCCGTTTCAGCAACGAGGAGCGCCACGTCCGTCGCCTGAACAAGGTGATTGCACTGGAGGGCTGAGAGCCCTTTTCGGCGCCTCGTCAGGTCAGCGGGAGGCGGCGATGTCGAGCAACTGGAGGATGCCCTCTCGCCCGATCTCACCGGCAAGGCGCCCGGACACGACGCCATCGGAACCGACCACCGCCCAGAACGGGAAGGACGTCACGCCATAGGCAGCGGCGGCGCTGTTCCGCTGGTCGTCGAAGATCAGCGGCGAACTCCATCCCTCGCGCTCCAGCCAGGCCCCCGGCGGGTAGTTGACCTGGGTCTCATTGGTGGAGGTCGCCACACCCACCACCCTGAGGTCCTGCGGCACCAGCCCTTCGTCGACGATCGCCTGCAGGACCGGGACCTCGTTGCGGCAATGGGAGCACCAGTGCGCCAGAAACACCAGCACGGTCGGCCCCTGGCCGGGCGTGAAGGTGTAGTCGTCGCCCTGGATCGACGGCGCCGGCATCCCGACCGCACCATCGGACCCGGCTTCGTATGCCGGCAGCGGGTCGCCGACGACGCCGACGGTTCCGAACGCCGTGCGGTTCGAGGTATCGCCGTCCGATCCTCCTCCACCTGCCAGCACGAGGGCGACCGCCACCACCGCCAACCCCACGACTCCCAACCACATCCAGTTCTTCACGGCTGCACCTCTTGGGTATCCAGCGCGGCCGCCAGCCACGCGAACGCCAGTATCGCCAGGAACCCGGCGAGCGCCATGAACGGGATCGTGACGAACCCGAACTCCTCCACATAGCGCACCGAGCAGGGGATGCCGAGGACGCACGCCCCGATGTCGACAGGCGTCCACTGTTCGATCAGGTGGATGATGCTGATCGTCGCTCCGACTCCCGCCAGCGACGCCGCGTACCGAAACGCGCGGCCGTCTGCGAACACGATCGCCAGTCCGAAGACCAGCACCAACGGATACATGGCGATCCGCTGATACCAGCACAGGACGCACGGTTCCATGTTGTAGACCTCGGAATAGCCCAGGCTGCCCAGCGTCGAGGCGAGCGCAACCGCCAGTCCGCCGGAGAGGGCCATGCGAACCGTGAACCCGCCTGCCAGGCGCCGGCGAAACACCACGACGACGAACGCCCCGGCCAGCGCCATCAGCGCCAACAGGGACGTGAAACGGGCGTAGGAAGCTGCACTCATCGGTTCATCT
This sequence comes from Acidimicrobiia bacterium, assembly GCA_036525795.1. Taxonomy (GTDB): domain Bacteria; phylum Actinomycetota; class Acidimicrobiia; order Spongiisociales; family ZC4RG35; genus DATCZS01. The sequence goes on from DATCZS010000123.1 coordinate 17,241, forward strand.
CGGACATCGGCAGCCCCGACCAGGTTCGAACCGACGTTTCCGGCTTGAAAGGCCGGAGCAGGCCCGATCCAGACATTCTGACCATGAGGGAGAACTCTAAACCGGCCTCGTAGACCCGATTCATTCCGCTCAGTCGTGGACACGGATTCGAGCGATGTTCAGACCTCACACGGCCCGGACCGCCAAACAAACCCGTTCCGACCGCCGCTCCGAAACAGCCATGGACACTGCCGCCACCCTCCGTGGTTCGCCGAGATCCGCGAACGCACGCGGACGGCTACGAGGTGGACAGTCAGCGGTCTACGGCGTAGACGCGCCACGACCCTGGCACGCCCCGCAGCTCGTGCTCGCCCCGGTCCACGAACGACACGCCCGACCCGGCGCTGATGTCCCGCACCGAGCCCGACACCAGGATCTCCCCCGCTCCCGCCATCCCGGCGATCCGCGCCCCGATGTGCACCGCCAACCCGGCGATGTCGTCGCCAACCAACTCGACCTCGCCCGTGTGAACCCCCGCCCGCACCTCCAGCCCGTGGCGAACCGCCTCGTCGATGATCGCCTCCGCGCACCGGATCGCCCGCCCAGGCCCGTCGAACCGGGCGAGGAACCCGTCACCCGCCGACCCGACCTCGATCCCACGGTGGGCAGCGATCTCGCGTCTGGCGGCCGCATGGTGGGTTTCCAGCAGACCGCGCCACGCGGCGTCACCCATCCGGGCCGCCCGATCGGTCGAGCCCACGAGGTCGGTGAACAGCACGGTGGCCAGCACCCGCTCCGCCTCGGGCTCCATCCGTTCACCGGTGAGGAACTCCCGAATGTCGGGGACCACGGCCTCGGGCTTCATCCAGGCCAGGTGCTCGGTCCCCGACCGTTCGACCAACCGGCCCCCGGGAATGTGCTCGGCGAGGTACCGGCCGCTCTCGATCGGCACCACCCGGTCACCGATGCAGTGGAGGACGAGCGCCGGGACGCGGATACTCGGAAGGACCGACCGGACGTCGATCTCACGGGACGCGAGCTGCCATGCGAGAGCCTCTCGGGGACTGGCGGCGTTGCGGAGCAGACGCGAGAGGTGCTCGGTCGCCCACGCCGGGTCGTCCAAATCCTCGCCGAAGAGGCCGATCGCCCACCCTTCGGACGCCGAGCCCCAGCGGTCCTTGAAGCTGGCGAGGTACTCCTCGAACCATTCGTCGTCGCCATCGCCCCAGGGCCATTCTTCGTCGGACCGCTCGCGGACTTCGGCGCCCTGGAGCACGAGATGGGTGACCCGCTCGGGGTGGGCGGCGGCGAAGAGCATCGAGAGCGGCCCACCCTCCGACTCGCCCATGACGGCAGCCCGCTCGATGCCGGCGTGGTCGAGGACGGCGCGGATGTCGTCCATGCGTGTCTCGAGCGGGGTGCCCGGGGTGCCACGCGACGAAAGACCCATGCCGCGCTTGTCGTAGACGATGAGCCGGCAGAACTCCCCCAGCGCCTCGGAGAAGCGACGGAAGAGCGGAAATGCCCAGTTGACGTCGAGATGGCTGACATACCCGAGGGTCCAGATGAGCGGGATGTCGCCCTCACCCGTGATCGTGTAGGCGATGTCGGCCTCATCGGCGGGCGCGTAGTGGATCTCGGGCATGGAGTCAGGGTACCCATTCGTCGCGATCGTCCTCATTGGTCGGTCCACTGGATCTGCTTCTGCGGGCGGTTCGACGCCGCCTCATCGGATGCGTATGTCCGCGGAAGGAGAGACCAAACTCGGGGGCACCGCCAACCCGCGGCCAGCCGCCCAAAGCGGCCCGGCCGGGCGAATCCGGGGAATCGACGGAACGCAGGTCCGTGAAGCGCCCACCACAGCAGGCGATGTGAATCGGCAGCCCCGACCAGGTTCGAACTGGCGTTTCCGGCTTGAAAGGCCGGCGTCCTAGACCACTGGACGACGGGGCCAGGTTGTACGGGGGTCCGCCCCCGGGACAAGAGGCTAATCGGGCGGCAGGAGTGCCTCGACGCACCGGCGCTGCCGCGAACCCCGGTTCCGGTCGGTGACCTCCGAGGTCAGTCGAATCGCCGGCGGGCGGATCGGATCCGCTCCAGCGTACGGTCGGGGCCGAGAACGGCGATCGACTCGAACAGCGGCGGGCTGACCGTGGATCCGGTCACCGCCACCCGCACCGGCTGCAACCCCTTGCGGGCTCCGATCTGGAGTTGCTCGAGCATCGACCGCAGCGCCTGTTCCACCGACTCGTGATCGAAGGCCTCGAGCGCATCGAGCTTCTCGGCCGCCACGTCGAGCACCGCTCCCACCCCGTCGGCGGTCATCACCTTCTCCCACGACTCCTCCTCGATGGCGAGATCGTCCGTGTAGAGAAACGCCACCTGGGAGGGCACCTCGGTCAGCACCTTCGTCCGCTCCTGGACGAGAGGGGCGATGCGCTCGAACGTCGCCCGCTGGCCCTCGTCGGGAGGGTGGCCCAGCCCGGCGGCGAGGAACGGCATCGCCTGTTCGATGAAGACGGCGGGCGGCATCGCCCGCAGATACTCGCCGTTCATCCACTGGAGCTTGTCCTCGTCGAAGATCGCCGGGTTCTTCGAGACCTTGTCGAGGTCGAACGCTCCAATCGCCTCGTCGACGGTGAAGATCGTGCGGTCCTCTCCCGGAGACCAGCCCAGCAGGGCGAGCGCGTTGAAGATGGCGTCCCGGAGGTATCCCGCATCGATGTAGTGCCGCAACGAGGTATCGCCGTGGCGCTTCGACAGCTTCTTGCCGTCCGGGCCGAACAACAGCGGAAGGTGGGCGTAGACCGCCGGATCGGCGCCCATCGCCCGGGCGAGCAGGATGTGCTTGGGCGTCGACGACAGCAGGTCCTCGCCCCGCACCACGTGGGTGATGCCGTAGTCGACGTCGTCGACGGTGGACGCCAGGTGGTAGGTGGGCGTTCCGTCCGAGCGCAGGATCACGAAGTCGTCGACGCTGTCGGCCTCGAACCGCATGTCGTCGCGAACCACATCGTGGAACTCGATGGCCTCATCTGCGGGGACCGCCATCCGAATGACCCCCGAGTCGGCCTCTTCTTCGAGACGGCGGATGTAGAAGCCGGGATGACGACCCTCCTTCTGCGCCTTGGTCCGCAACTCCTCGAGCAGCTCGGCGGGACGGTCGTCGTAGTAGGCGGCGCCCGACTCCACCAGGGACTGTGCGACCTGGCGGTACCGCTCGAAACGATCCGACTGCCGGTACGTCCCGTGGGGACCGCCGACCTCCACCCCCTCGTCCCAGTCCAGCCCGAGCCAGCGGAGCGAGCCGAGGATGTCCTCCTCGAACCGGGCTTCGGACCGCTCGGTGTCGGTGTCGTCGATCCGAACGATGAAGGTGCCGCCGTGGTGGCGGGCGAAGAGCCAGTTGAACAGCGCCGAGCGGGCCGTGCCCACGTGCAGGAATCCGGTGGGCGACGGGGCGATGCGGACCCGCACGGTCATGCCCGCGTGCCCACGGCGTGGTTGGCCAGCACACCGATCCCGTCGATCTCCACCTCGACCAGATCCCCGGCGGTGATCGGGCCCACCCCCGATGGGGTGCCCGTGAGGATCACATCTCCCGGAAGCAGCGTCATCACCGACGAGATGAACTCGAGCGACTCTGCCACCCCGAACACCATCTCGGAGGTGAAGCCGGCCTGGCGTATCTCGCCGTTCACCCTGCACATCACCGCCATCTTCTCCAGCGGGTCGAACTCGGTCTCGATGGCCGGACCGAGCGGGCAGAACGTGTCGAACCCCTTCGCCCGGGTCAGATCGCGATCCTGGCGCTGCAGGTCACGGGCGGTCACGTCGTTGGCCGCCGTATAGCCGAGGATGTACTGCGACGCGTCCTCTGCGGCCACGTTCCGTGCGATCTTGCCGACGACCACGGCCAACTCGGCCTCGTGATGCACTTCGCGGGACTGTGGAGGGAGGACGATGCGGGCGTCGGGACCGATCACGCTCGTCGCCGGCTTCAGGAAGATCTGGGGCTCCTCGGCGACCTCGCCCCCCATCTCGTCCGCGTGGTCGACGTAGTTGCGGCCCAGACACACCAGTTTGGAGGGAAGAACCGGCGAGAGCAGCTGGACCCGTTCCCACGGAATCATCGTCTCGGTGGCCTCCCAGGCGAAGAAGGGGCTTCCGTGGTAGAGGGTGACACCCCCCCCTTCGGCCAGTCCGTAGGCAATGTCGTCGTCTGTGCGGAATCGAACGATCTTCATCGGAGAGGAGAGTAGGGAACCGGGCGACGAAGCGGCGAAGCGGCCCGCCGCCGCGCCTCAGTCCCGGGCGAGGCGACCGCTCAACTCGGTGGGGTCGAGGCGCAGCAGATCCGTTCCGACCTCGGCGACGGCCTTGCGGCCCCTGGGCTTTTCGTGGGCGGTGGCCTCTACCCAGCTCTGCCTGCGCTCGGCGAGGTCCTCGCGGGGAACCTCGCCCAAGCCGCAGAGCAGCCTGGCCACCTCGAGGTCCTCATTGGTGGGGGCACGGCCGAACAACGCCGCACGCGCCCCCATCAGCGCAGCGAGCACCTGCTCGAGCGGTTCGGTTCGATCAGGGAGGTCGGCTGCCCGGATGAGACGGTAGGCGAACCCGGTGTCCGGGCCGGGAGTGCCGAACCCGTCTCCGCGCGGGACCTGATCCGGGGCCGTGATGACACCGGGCTTGGAGCTCGGGGCCCAGCGCCGGGCGGCAGCAGGCCTGGGCTCGGATCTGGGTCGATCGCCGGGGGTCAGTTCGATGTTGGGCTGCTGAGCCACCGTGCGGGTTCACTCCGTGATGCGGGCCGCCTGATCATGCCGCCCGGCATTGGCTCAGGCAAGTCCTCATCCACCCAGTGCCAGCGTCACCAGCGCACCGGCCGCCAGCCCGTAGCCGCCCGCCACGAGATCGTCGGCCGTGATGCCCACGCCGCCGCCGAGCCGTTCCGCCGCGGCCACACCGGGAAATGCCGATTTGAAGATGTCCGCAGCCCGGAACACGGCCCACGCCACCAGGGCCGCCGGGACTCCCAGACCGATCGTCGCCACGAAGGTCCCGGCCGCCTCGTCGACGACCACCCAGCCGGGGTCACCTTCCTTGCCTCCCTCCCGGGCCGGGTCGGAGGCAAAGGGCGAGCTGGCCCACACCGAGACGATCCCCACGACGACCGCCGCCGCCAGCTGCGCCCCCCATCCGAGCCGACCGAGAAGAAGCGCCATCCCGAGCGCGAGGACCGACCCGACGGTGCCGGACCCCATGTCGGAGCCACGCCACCGCCGCAGGAGCAAACCTGTCCCGAACCACGAGGCGATGAGGCGGCGCATGCCAGGCAGCGTACCGATGGGCGGTATCGTCGGCGCTCAAACCTGGAGGAGCCTTGAAGCCAGCCGATCTCGAACGCATCGTCACCGCCGGGTCCCCGGCCGTCCACGGCGATCGGATCGCGTATGTGGTCACCAGAATGGATCTGGAAGGTGACCGCTACGTCAGAGAGGTCTGGCTGGCCAGAGGCTCCCAGACCGCCCGGCTCACCGCCGGGCCCGGCGATGCTGCACCGGAGTGGAGCCCGGACGGCACCCGCCTCGCATTCCTCCGTCGCGTGGGAGACAAGCCCCAGGTGGCGGTGATACCCGTCGACGGCGGGGAGGCCGAGGTGCTCACGGACTTCGCATTGGGGGCGGAGGCGATTCGATGGTCGCCGGCCGGCGACGCCATCGTGGCGGTCGGAGTCGAATGGATCGACGAGTGGTCCGGGATGGACGACGAGGAGCGCGCCAGACGCCCGAGGCGCGTGACGACGGTCCCCTACCGCTTCGACAACAAGGGATGGACCCACGACCGCAGGCGGCGGCTGTTCCTGGTGGATCCGGCAGGCGACGAGCCGCCCCGCCGGCTCACATCAGGCGATCACGACGAGGAGATGCCGTGCTGGTCGCCGGACGGGAATTCGGTGGCCTACCTGTCGGACCGGAGCAGGCACAAGGGCCTGGAGCGCGGCATCGACGTGTACGCCGTTGATGTCGCCTCGGGTGAGTCACATTCGATCGCGCCGCGCGGGAGGTGGACCGCCGCCGGATATCGACCGGACGGCGCGCTTCACCTGCTGGGCGAGGCCGGGCTGGAATGGCCCGGCGTGACCCGGGTGATCCGGGTGGAGGACGACGGAGACCTCACCGATCTCACCGGCCATCTCGACCGGGCCGCCGTCTCGATCTCGGCTGGACTCCCGACGCTTCGATTCGCAGGAGACGATGTCTACGCCGGGCTCGAGGACGCGGGCAGGTTCGGGATCGTGCGCATTCGCCCCGACGGCGAGGTGGACCATCTCGTGTCGGACCGCCGGGTGGTGACCGGGTTCGACATCGACCAGACGGGCGCAACGATCGCCTTCACGTCCACGACCGTCGACCGGCCTTCGGACCTGTTCGTGCTGGAGAACGACGAGGTACGCCAGGTCACCGAGCTGACGGCAGCCGGTGACCTCGACCTGGTCGCCGGTGAGTGGTTTCAGGTCTACTCGGAGGGCCACGAGATCGACGCCTGGGCCTACCTGCCGCCGGGCGCCGACCCGGTGCCGCTGCTCCTGAACATCCACGGCGGGCCTGCCTCGCAATACGGGTTCGGCTTCTTCGACGAATTCCAGGTCTACGCCGCCGCCGGGTACGGCGTGATCGCCTGCAATCCCCGCGGATCGTCGGGCCGGGGCGAGGACCACGTGCGAGCCGTGGCCGGCGACGGCTGGGGAGTGGTCGACCTCGCAGACGTCACCGCAGTCGTCGAAGAGGCCCTCAGCCGCTATCCGCGCCTCGACCCGAACCGGATGGGCGTGATGGGTGGGTCCTACGGGGGGTTCCTCGCCGCCTGGATCACCGGTCACGAGGATCGATGGCGCTCCGCCGTCGTCGAGCGCGCCCTCCTGTCGTGGCCGAGCTTCTCGGGCACGTCAGACATCGGAGGAACGTTTGCCGAGGACTACCTGAAGGTCGCCTATCCGGAAGGATTCGACCGCTGGTGGCAGGCGAGTCCCCTGGCGCTCGCCTCCCGCGTCACCACGCCCACGCTGATCGTCCACGCCGAGAACGACCATCGCTGTCCGATCGAGCAAGCCGAACAGTATTTCATGGCCTTGATCCGCAACGGCACACCGGCAGAGATGGTCCGGTTCCCGAACGAGGGCCACGAGATGAGCCGCTCCGGTTCGCCCCGACACCGCCTGGAGCGGTTCGAGGCGATCCTCGACTGGCACGCCCGCCACCTGGGGTGAGCCCGGTCAGAGCTCGAGATACGTCGCTTCGATGATCCCCGGCAGCGAGCGAAGCGCCTCGACCTGGGTGTCGGTCATCGCCTCGTCGAGATTCAATCCCATGAGCGCCGATTCCCCGGTGATCACCGACCGGCCCACCACCATGTTGGCGATGTTGACGCGCTCCTGACCCAGGTAGGTACCGACCCGTCCGATCACCCCGGGGGTGTCTGCGTTGCGGACGATCGCCATGTGCTCGGAGAGCGGCAGCTCCACCTCGTGGCCCATGATGTCGACCAGCATCGGGCCCTTGCGCGCAATCGTGCCCGCCAGCGAGACCTCGTGGTCCTCGAAGGTGCCTGAGAGCCGGAGCACCGAGATGTACTCGTCGGTCTCGGACGACGCCTCGAGATCGATGCGCAGTCCGCGCTCCTCCGCGATCCTGCTCGCATTCACATACGTGACCGGTTCGGCCGACACGCCCGACAGGAGCCCCTTGACCACCGCAAGCCGGATGGGCTTGAGGTCGTAGTCGGCCAGGCGCCCCTCGGCCCTCAGCGTGATCGAGGCCGAGAGGTCGCGACCGAGGCCGACGAATGCCTTCCCGAGACGCTCTGCCAATGGGAGGAATGCCCGCACATCCTCCCCCACCTCACGTCCCAGGTCGACGTTGACCGCCGAGAGCACCAGCTCGCCCGCGAGGGCAGCGGCGACCGCAGCGGCGACATCGGTCCCCGCCTTGTCCTGGGCCTCGGTGGTCGACGCCCCCAGATGCGGGGTGAGCACCACCGAGGGAAGCTCGAACAGGCGGCTTTCGGTCAGCGGCTCGACTGCGAAGACATCGAGCGCCGCCCCGCCGACGTGGCCGGAGGCAACCGAGTCCGCCAGCGCGTCCTCGTCGATGATCCCCCCGCGGGACGTGTTGACGATCCGGACCCCCGGCTTCAACTTCGCCAGGTTCTCCGCGCCGAGCAGGCCCTCGGTCTCTTTCGTCTTGGGCAGGTGGATGGTGATGAAGTCCGCCACCGCGAAGAGGTCGTCGAGAGCCAGGATGTCGACTCCCAGGCGACGCCCGCGCTCGTCGGAGACGAACGGGTCGTACGCGACCACTCGCATCCCGAAGGCGAGCGCACGTTGCGCGACCAGCGTCCCGATCTTGCCGAGCCCGATCACTCCCAGGGTCTTGCCGTGGAGCTCGACGCCCTGGTAGCTCTTCCTGTCCCACGACCCCCTCACGAGCGCGCCGTGGGCCTGGGGAATGTTGCGGGCCTGCGACAGCAGGAGGGCGAGCGTGTGCTCGGCGGCCGAAATGGTGTTGGCATGGGGGGCGTTCACCACCAGCACCCCGCGACTGGTGGCGACGGGGAGGTCGATGTTGTCGACGCCGATGCCGGCCCGGCCGATCACCCTGAGCTGAGGAGCGGCCTCGATCATCTGACGGTCCACCTGGGTGGCGGAGCGCACGACCAGTCCGTGAGCCCCGGCGAGGCGCCCGAGCAACTCCTCCCGATCCACGCCGACGGCGACATCCACCTCGCAGGAGGCTGCCAGGGCATCGATGCCGGCCGGGGCGATCGACTCGGCGACTACGACCTTCGGTTTCACAGTCTTCGGCTCCGTTCGAGGAAAGAGCCATTGTGCAGATTCGAACCGGCGTCGCCAAGACGACGCGTAGGGTTGAGGTCAACCGATCTCGGAGGACCGCATGACATGGGACGCCAGCCACATCGTTGCCGCCGTCGACGGCTCCGATTCATCGCTCCGGGCGGCGCGGGCGGCGCTCGAGCTGGCTCGCTCGTCTGAGGGCGAAGTGACCCTGATCACCGTCGTCCGCCCTCCCGAGGGCTACTGGGGAATCGACGGCGCCCCACCCAGCCCCGAGGCGATGGCGGCCGCCATCGTGCGAGCCAGGACCGAGGTCCTCGATGCCGCACTGAAGGCACTGGAAACGGACGGGCTGACCGTGAACACGGTGGAAGAGATCGGCGATCCGGCCACGTCGATCCTCAACCACTGCGCCGAGGCGGGAACCACGGTGCTCTTCGTGGGCAGGCGGGGATCGGGATTCGTGGAGAGGCTGATGCTCGGGTCGGTGGCCGACAGGCTGGCCCACAACTCTCCGTGTCCGGTGGTGATCGTGCCGTGAACAGGGCCTCACGTCCGCCAGAGGACCGGGCCGCCCCGTGACGCTGGCGCGACCTCTCCGCGACGCCATCGAGCCTTTCCACAGGCTGTGCTACTTCGCTCCCGAGGTGCGCCGGCCATACATCGAAGGCCTCGGACTGCACCCGTGGACGGCGTACTTCGGCCAGCGGGCGGCACCCATGGGAAAGGTCGAGGCGCCCGTGGTCACCGCCACCTTCTACGGCTTCAGCCCCCGCCTCGTCGGTCGCTCCATTCCATCCGTGTGGGAGGTGATCTCCCCGACCGAGGCGACCCGGTTGCGCCTGTCCACGACCGCCGAAGCCCTGCGGCGGGTGCTGGGCGACCTCGACCCGCTGGTCATCGCAGAGGCGAATGATCTCGCCCAGACCGCCGTCGATGGCTGCGAGTTCGCCGGCCGGCCACTCGCGGCCGGTCACCACGCCATCCCGCCCGACGAGGATCCGCTGGCCGAACTCTGGAGGAACATCGCGGTGCTCCGCGAATACCGGGGTGACGGCCACGTCACGGCCCTGGTCCACATCGGCCTCGGTCCGGTCGAATCACTGCTGACCTCCCGCGGCTTCGCCGATCTCGATCCGCACAGCTACCGCACCTCCCGGGGCTGGAGCGACGACGAGTGGGGGGCAGCCTTCGAACGGTGCCGGGAAGCCGGATGGCTCGACCGGGAAGGGCACCTCACCGACGCAGGCACCGCCGTGCGCTGGGAGATCGAATCCGAGACCGACCGCCTGTTCGAGGGCCCGCTGGAGGCCATGGGGCCGACCGCAACCGGACGCCTCACCGAACTCGTCGGCGGCATGTCGGCGGCGGTGCTCGCCTCCGGAGAGATCGGATGACGTACTCCGAGCGGGACGGCGAACCGATCGCCCGCGCCCCTGACTCCGACTCCATCGGCGACCGACTCGACGCCGTCAGCCGGCCCCTGGCAGAGCGCGTGCTCAAACGCGCCATCGAACTCCACCACGACGATGTCCACGGTCCCGATCGGATCGCACGCACCACCCTCGACGAGATCGCATCCGAACTGGGAGTGGCGCCGGAGTACGTCAGACGGGCCCTCGCCGACGAACTCGAGACCACGCGTCACCCACCTCGCTCGATCCGGGAGCGGATGCTCGCCCCGGTCCGGGTCACCGGCGGGCGCGTCGTCACGCTCGACGCCGCCGAGACCCGGGCGTCGATCGTGGCGTGGATGGGCGGCCAGGAGGGTCTGCGGCCCAGGGCCCGGGTGGGAGATGGCGTGCGGTGGGAAAGAGACCGCCACTGGACGACCAAGCTCCGGATCGGCATCGGACGATCAGACGCCACCGGGGGGCTGCGAACCATCCCGACGGTGACCCACCGCCAGACCGAGATCTCCGGGTCCGAGCAACTCGTCGAACTCGATGCGGACACTCGCATCATCTCCCAGGTGGCGGCAGGGATCGGCGGCGGCCTCACGGGCGCCGGGGCGCTCGGCGGCATCATCACCGCGGCGGCGATGTCCGGCGGATCCGACCTCCTCCAGTTCCTGATCCCCTTCGCCCCCGCTGCAGCGGTGGGCGTCGGCACCGCCGTCATCGTCGCCAAGTCGTGGCTGGCGGCAGTCCGAAAAGGCATCGCCCGCGCACTCGACGGCATCGCCAACCCGACCATCCACGAGGCTCGCAGACGGCGCCCCTCCGACCGCCGGAGCGGGTTCTCCCGGGTCCTCCAGGACATCGCAGACGCCCTCGACGACCTCGGCCGCTGACGTCGAACCCTGGGTTCACCGACGCCCGACGGCTATGCCAGTGCCGGGATGACGTCGCGGGCGAACCGCTCGAGGCCAGACGAGTCGTACGCCGATTCGGCGAAATAGCAGATGGCGTAGGACATCCCCGCCTCGGCCCACGGGCGCAGCCTGGCAACCAGTTGCTCGGGGGTCCCCGCCATCGCCCGATACTGCCGCGCCACCCGTTCGGCCCTGTCCTGTGGGACGAACTCCGCGAAGTGGTTCCGAATCCAGGCGAGGCGGTCCTCAACCGCTGCCTCGGTCTCCTCACAGACCACGTTGAAGTTGGACGACCGCACGATCGACTCGAAATCGGTTCCCACGTCGTCGCAATGGCCGCGCAGCACCTCCGACTTGTGGGCGAACTCGTCGACCGTCACGGCGAAATTGGTGTAGCGGGCGTATCTGGCAGCGACGTTGAGGGTCAACTGCTCTCCACCCCCGGCGACCCACAGAGGGATGTGCGGCTGCTGGACCGGCTTGGGCTGGCAGATGGCGCCCTTCAGCGAGTAGTGCTCGCCCTCGAAGTGGACTTCGTCCTCGGTCCACATCCGCTGCATGATCTCGACCGCTTCGCGCAGCATCCCGATCCGCACCGAGGGCGCCGGGAACTCGTAGCCGTAGCCGTCATACTCGTGCTCGTACCAGCCGGCACCGATCCCCATCTCGAGGCGTCCGTTCGAGATGACGTCGATGGTGGCCGCCACCTTGGCGAGGTATGCCGGGGGCCGGTAGGAGTTGCAGGTGCACATCTGTCCGAGCCTCACCGTGTCGGTGACGGTGGCGAGCGCTCCCATCAAGGTCCACGCCTCGTAGGTGACCTGCTGGGTGGGGACGGGGACGGTGTGGAAGTGGTCGTAGACCCACAGGGACTCGTATCCGGCCCGTTCGATGGTCCGGGCGACCGACGCCATCGTCGGCCAATGCTGGGCCCGGTCGACGCCGACCAGGTCGAGACGCCACCCCTGGGGGACGAAGGCTCCGAAGCGCATGAACCCGACCATACCGCGCTCACGAGGATCCCATCGGGGGCGGGGCGTTCCCGCCGGGCGCGCCCGGCCGTTCGCGGCGGACCCGACGGCGGGCAGGGCCCCCGGTGCAGCCGGAGGGTCGCTCCGGGCCGATCGGACGCCGGCGCTAGCCTCCGGCGCCGTGGCTCCACCCATCATCGCCATCCCCGTCAAGCCGTTCGACATCGCCAAACGGCGACTGGCGTCGGTGGTTCCACCACACATCCGGGGAGCACTCAGCCGCGCCCTGGCCGAGCACACCGTGGAGGTGGTGGCCCGCACAGACGCCATCCCCCTGGTGCTGTCGGCGGACGACGGGGTGACCGCCTGGGCAGAGGGCCGGGGCACCGATGTGCTCACGGACGAGGGCTCGTCTCTCGACCGCGCCGCCCATGGCGCAGTCACCTGGGCAGCCGAGCGTTCCTCTCCGTGGGCCATCCTCCACGCCGACCTGCCCCTGCTCCAGCCGATCGATCTGGAACTCGTGATCGACCACCTGGCGGCAGGCCGTTACGTCCTCGCACCGTCATCGGACGGCGGCACGTCGCTCATCGGCGGCCACGATCGAGTTCGATTCGCGTTCGGTCCCGCAAGCTTCCACCGGCATCTCGCCCGGGTGGCGGCGGCATCGCCGGCGGTCGTCCACCGCACGGGACTCGCCCTCGACCTCGACGAGCCCGCAGACCTCGCCGCCGCGCTGGCCCACCCCCGCGGCCGCTGGCTGGAGACCGTTCTCAGTGGATAGCCTGGTGTGATGCCGAGCCGACCCGTCGATCTCTTCTCCGAGGCACGCCGCGAGCCGTCTGCGGTGCTCCCCACCCCGCAGCGCGCGCTGGCGATCGGCGCCCACCCCGACGACGCCGAGTTCGGGGCGGGCGGAACGCTGGCGAAGTGGGCGGCCGCCGGGTGCGAGGTCTCGATCCTCATCGCCACGGACGGTTCCAAGGGAAGCTGGGACCCGGGCCAGGATCCGGCGGAGTTGATCGCACAGCGCCGGGAGGAGACCGCCCGTGCCGCAGAGGTGCTCGGAGCGTCCGGGGAGATCGTGTTCCTCGATCACGTCGATGGTGAACTGGTCCATTCGATCCGGCTTCGCGAGCAGCTGTCGCTGTGGATACGGCGGCTCCGTCCCGAGGTGGTGCTCAGCTGGGATCCCTGGAAGCGCTACATGCTCCATCCGGACCATCGCGAGATCGGGTGGGGAGCAGTCGACGGAGTGGTGGCAGCGCGGGATCACCTGTTCTTCCCCCATCAGCTTGTCGACGGTGTCGAGAAGTGGCGGCCGGACGCGGTGCTGCTCTTCGCCGCCGACGAGCCCGATCACTGGGAGGACATCACAGACAGCTTCGACACCAAGATCGACGCGCTCCTGTGCCACACCTCCCAGAGCCAGAGCACCATGCAGAACGCCGTCACCGACGGGGAAGGCCTCGACCACTTCCGCGCCCGCATCCACGACTGGTGCACCGAGATGGGAGCCCCGGCCGGTCTGGAGCTGGCCGAAGCCTTCAAACTGGTGCGTCCCTAGACAACCGGTCAGGCAGACGCGAGCAGACGGCGGTAAAGGTCGGTGGCGGCCTCGTCGAAGCCCACCAGCACCACCCGCTCCACCGAGGTGGGACTCAGCCCGGACAGCGCGTCGATCGCCACGGCTGCCGCCTCCGCCTTGGGGTACCCGTAGACACCCGTCGAGATCGCCGGAAAGGCGACGGTCTTCGCACCGATGCGGTCCGCCTCCTCGATCGACCGGCGATAGCAGCTCGCCAGGAGCTCAGGTTCGCCGCTCGAGCCGCCCTGCCACACCGGGCCGACCGTGTGAATCACCCACGTGGCCGGAAGACGGAACCCCGGGGTGGCCTTGGCGTCCCCCGTATCGCATCCGCCGAGCGGGCGGCACGCCTCGAGCAACTCCGGTCCTGCCGCCCGGTGGATGGCCCCGTCCACCCCGCCGCCCCCTCGCAGCGACGAATTGGCGGCGTTGACGATGGCATCCACCTCCAGAGTGGTGATGTCGGCGGTGATCGCCTCGAGCAGCATTCACCGGCTCCCGGAGAACGGAGGGAACTGCCCGGCGCCCCGGACGTCAGGCTGCCCCGACACGCAGCTCCTGAGCGATCTCCTCCGCCCACTCGCGGATCTCGTCCCACGGGCGGAAGTCGCCGTCGGGGGTCCTGACCGCCGCCACCACCGCCTTCTCTCCGAACGACAACCGCGAACGTTCGAGCTTGCCGGGGAACACGCGGTGCGCCCTGGCGCCGGTTCGATCCAGGATCCCGGCGATGTCGACCGGATCCTCCTCGGGTACCGGCGGGTCGCCGATCGGACCGCTCGAAAACAGCCACACCTGGCGGGCTGCCAGCGCGTCGGCGCACCGGTCGACGAACTCGCGGGACGTCTCCAGCCAGCGCCCCATGTAGACCGCACTTCCGATCACCACCGCGTCGTACTCCTCGATCGAACCGACCTGGCCTGGTTCGGCCAGATCGACGTCCGCTCCTTCGCCGGCCAGCACCTCACCGATCATCCGGGCCATCTCGGTGGTGGCCCCGTGTTTCGATCCGGCGGTCACGAGGACCCGCATACGTCCGCTCCTTTCATCCCGACTGCCAACGTATCGGTCCGCGCCCGGGTCGAGCAGGGCCCATCGCCCCACCCACCGGCAGCCCGGCCGGCGGTAGCATCGATGGTATGCCGGGTCCTGTTCTCGGATGAGTGGATGGCGCGCCGCCCTGGTGGCGCTCATCGTGGGCGCCGTCATCCTGGGAATCGGCTATCTCGTCCCCCGTCTGGGCGCCGACCCCGCTCCGCCAGACGAGGGCGACGCCGAAGACACCACGGGTGTGGTGCTGGTGTGCGTTCCGGTCCTCCAACAGGCATGCCAGGCCGTCGCAGACGAACTGGACCTCGACACCGCCCGCCTCGAGCCGGGCCGATCCCTCCCGGATCGGCACGTGCTGGTCGCCCCTGCGTCCGAACTGCCGGAGGGTTCCGAGCCCGGGCCCCCGCTGGTGAGGAGCCCGATCGTGATCGGGGCGTGGCTCGAGCGGTCGCAGATCCTCTCCGCGCGCTGCGGCACGATCGACCTCGACTGCCTGGCGGGCGCGGTCGGCGAACGCTGGGAGGACCTCGGCGGCAACGACACCTGGGGAGACTTCAAGCTGGGGCTGGCGAGCCCCGCAACGTCGGAGTCTGGCGTCCTGGCGCTGTCGCTGCTCACCCCCGTGGTGGAGCGATCGGATCTGGCCGCCAGCCTGCGTCTGGTCGCCCAAAACGACGCCCGTCTCACCGAGGACTTGGTCCTGTTCGGGGACTCCCGGGCAGACGTGGTGGTCACGACCGAGGTGTCGGTGTTCAACCAGATGGCGAATGCCATCGGCAGGGGCGGGCGGCTGGAGGTGTTCTACCCGGCGTCGTCCCCCTGGGTCGAATACGTGACGGTCGCGAAGGGATTCGGCGCAGGCAGGGTGGTCGATCGGCTCTCGGACCCCGCCATCCTGGGGCTGTTCGCCGGGTCCGGGGTACGGCCCGTCACCGGCACGTGGGACCTCCCGTCGGGACTCGGCACCGCCGGGGCGACGGCCGCACCGCCCGATTCCGGGACCCGTGCCACACTGCTGGAAGTATGGGAGCAACTCAGATGAAACGGATGGCACTCGTTCTGTCGGTCGCCATGCTGGCACCGGCCTGCACCTCATTCGACGATGCGGACACCGACGGGCCCATCACCGTTCCCTCCGACTGCCGGGAGATCCCGGCCCACGTGTCTTCCGAGAAGCTGACCCTCATCACCGATCTCGCCCAGGCCTTCAACGCCACCGGCCCCGAATTCGGCGGCGAGTGCGTTGCGGTGACCGTGTACCGGACGGCGTCAGGCCGCGGGGCGTCACTGCTGGCCGAAGGGTGGCCCACGGACGGCTCGGCCGGGCCGGAGCCGGTGCTGTGGAGCCCGGCCTCGGCGGCCTGGGGAGCGGTGGTCAACGAGCGACTGGGCCGGCGAGGACAGGCCCCGATCGCCAACGACTTCCAGAGGATCATGCTGACTCCGCTGGTGCTGGCGATGCCCAGGCCGATGGCCGAGGCGCTTGGATGGCCGGAAGCCGAGATCGGCTGGTCGGATATCCTCGAGCTGAGCCGGGCCGAGGACGGCTGGGGGGCGTACGGGCACCCCGAGTGGGGTCCGTTCAAACTCGGAAAGACCAACCCAAACTTCTCGACGTCTGGCCTTTCCGCCACCGTTGCGATCTACTACGCAGCCACGGGCAAGCGCACCCCGCTCACACTCGACGACGTCGGCAGCCAGAGCGTGGGCGAGTTCGTCCGCGGCGTCGAGGCGGCCACCGTGCACTACGGCGACACCACGCTGACGTTCCTCGAGAACATGCTGCGCGAGGACCTGGCCGGGAGACCACTCGTCTACGCCTCCGCCGTCGCCGTCGAGGAGGTCAGCGTGATCGCATACAACCGGGGCGACCCGGCCGATCGCGGGCTCGAGAACCCGACGCCCCCCAATGTCCCGCTGGTGGCGATCTACCCGAAGGAGGGGACGCTGTTCAGCGACAACCCGGCGTACATCCTCGACGCCGCCTGGGTGGATGAGACCGAGCGGCAGGCGGCGGAGGCCTTCCGCGAATTCGTGGTCGGCGACCCCGAGAACCAGCGCAAGGCACTCGACTTCGGGTTCCGTCCCGGGAACCCGTCTGTGGCGATCAGCGACCCGATCTCGGCCGCGAACGGCCTCAACCCCTCACAGCCCGAGACCGAGCTGCAGGTGCCCGAGCCTGCGGTGCTGGCCGCCCTCATCGACTCGTGGGAGGTGTACCGCAAGCCTGCCCGGGTGCTGATGGTGCTCGACGTGTCCGGCTCGATGGCGGAACTGGCCGGTGAGGGCTTCACCAAGCTCGATCTGGCCAAGCGGGCGGTGTTGTCGAGCCTCGACCAGTTCAAGCCAGAAGACGAGGTGGGGTTGTGGATCTTCTCCACCCGCCTGGCCGGCGACGACCAGGACTGGCTCGAACTGGTCCCACCGCAGCCTCTGTCCCAGGGAGCCTCCGCCATCCGCAGCAGCGTCCAGTCTCTGATCGCAGACGGGGGAACCGGCCTCTACGACACGACGACGGCGGCAGTCCGGGAGATCAGGGCGACGTTCGACACCTCCCGAATCAACGCCGTGGTGTTGTTGAGCGACGGCATGTGCGACGACTACGACGACGGGTGCGCCATCGAGCCGCTGCTGCGTCTGCTGTCTTCCAACGAGCGGGACCCGGTACGGGTGTTCCCGGTCGCGTACGGAAGCGGAGCGGACATCGAGGCGCTGACTGCGATCGCCAACGCCTCCCAGGCCCGGGTCTACGACGCCTCCGACCCCCTCACGATCGAGCGGGTGTTCGAGGCGGTGATCTCCAACTTCTGATGACGCTCCGGCACGATCCACGCGTTCGGCGAGGGAGGATCCTGGCAAAGGCAACGCTGTCGCCCGCCGGGGTGGTCACCGGAGGCGCCCTGGCCGGCATCGGGCTGGCAGCCGGGATCGCGCTGCCGTGGGTGATCGCCGCCGCCGTCGGAGCGTGGCTCACCTCGGCGGTGCTCCATCTCCGCGACCCCAAGCTGATCGGGGCACTGGTCGCCCCCGACTTCGGCAAAGACATGACCCGGCTGACCGGCGAGTACCGCCGGTCGATGGTGGCCGGCCTCGACGCCAGGGCCCGGTTCGAGGCGGCGACCGCACAGCTCGACCAGGACGATGACGATTCGCTCGGGTCGGACGACTTCGGGGGGATGAGGGTTCGCATCATCAACGCCCTCGACCGGCTCTACGACTCGCTGGTGTGGGCGCAGCGGGCGGGCGAGTTCCTCGCCTCGGTGGATCCCGACGGTCTGCAGCGTCGGCTCCTCGACCTCCCGAAGACCTCTCCGATCGCCCGGGAGCTCGAGGCGCAACTCGAGGAGGCGAGGGACGTCGACCGGAAGCGCCGGGAGATCATGGCGCGCAGCTCGACCACCATCACCGGAATCGAGACGCTGGCCATCAAGGTCGGGTCGCTCGCCCTCGACGTGTCCGCCCCCGGGAGGCACGACCATCTCGACGACATCGGGGCGATCCGCCGCGAGCTCGACGGCTACCTGCAGGGGTTGGAGGAGATTCAGTCGGCGCTCGAGATCCTTCCCCCGTCGACCGGTTGAACCCGACCGGTCCGGCATGCGGCGCCACCGGCCGCTTCCCGCCTGACAGAATCAGCCCATGGACGGCGCGACCGTACGGGATCGGATGCTGGCGGCGTTTCGAGCGGCCACAGAGGCCGCCGACCCGTTCCGCGCCACCGTGGCTGCGCTGGCCTGCGAGCGGCTGCCTGACCGCGTCGCCGTGGTGGCACTGGGGAAGGCGTCGCCGGCGATGGCCCGCGGCGCCGCCCATGCACTGGGAGGAAGGCTGGCAGGCGGCCTGGTCGTGTGCGATCGCGAAGAGCCGGTGCCCGAACCTCTGCGTCTCGCCGTCGGCTCGCATCCGACGCCTGACGCCTCATCGCTGCGCGCCGGGCGGCTGGTGATGGAGGAGGCGGCGCGAACCGACGTGGAACTGGTGCTCGTCCTCGTCTCGGGAGGGGGATCGTCCATGGCCGAGGTGCCGCGGGCCCCCGCCTCGATCGGAGACATCGCCGAGGTCGCCGATCGGCTCATGTCCAGGGGGGCGCCGATCGAAGACCTGAACACGGTCCGGCGTCACCTGTCGAAGACGAAGAACGGCGGGTTGCTGCGCGTCGCCCGTGTCCCGGTGCTGACCCTGCTCATCAGCGACGTGGCCGGGGCAGCCGCCACGGCCATCGCCTCCGGCCCGACGCTCCAGGACGGTTCGTCGCCGGCCACAGCCGCGGCGGTCCTCGCCCGGTACGGCATCGATCCCTCTCCCCGGATCCGGGAGGCGCTCACGTCGGAAGCCGACACCCGCCAGACCGGGGTTGCCCACCGGTGGAAGACGATCGCAGACGGGGAGACCGCCGCCCGGGCGGCCGCCTCGGTCCTCGACGATGCCCCGATCCTCACCACCGACCTGCACGGCGAGGCGGCCGAGGCGGCGCTCGGATGGATTCGTCGCGCTCCGCCCGGCTTTGCGGTCCTCACCGGCGAGACGACGGTCACCGTGTCCGGCGACGGCCTCGGTGGCCGCAACCAGCACGCCGCCCTCGCGGTCTCGGACGCCATCGAAGGCACGGGAGTGAGCTTCGCGGCCCTCGGCACCGACGGCCGGGACGGCCCCACCGATGCCGCCGGGGCGATCGTGGACGGGCGCA
This sequence comes from Acidimicrobiia bacterium, assembly GCA_036525795.1. GTDB lineage: Bacteria > Actinomycetota > Acidimicrobiia > Spongiisociales > ZC4RG35 > DATCZS01. The sequence continues at coordinate 36,684 of DATCZS010000123.1, forward strand.
CCGCGGCTGCGATCCGGGCGGCGGGAGTCGATCCCCTGAGGTCGCTCTCCCGGCACGACTCGCATCGCGCCCTGGACGCCGGACGGGCCCTCGTGCGGACCGGACCGACAGGTACGAACGTCGGCGACCTCTGGATGGTCCATCGTCCGTGACCCGGCAGACCGCCGAAGTCAGTCGACGACGAGCCGGCCCTGATGCAGGACGACCGGCCGGATCCCGGTCACGTCGAGCACCGTCGAGACCTCCCCCTCGGGGCAGGTGCCGGGGAGATACAGCGCGACGGAATCACCGAAGATCGCCCTGGCCTGTTCGTCCGAGGTCGCCGGAGACTCCCCCGAACGGCCGGCGGAGGCGACCGCCAGCGGACCCGTCTCGGAAACCAGGTCGAGGACGACGTCGCTGTCCGGCATCCGTACTCCCACCGTTCGGCCTCGATCTCCTATCCACTCGGGGAGCGGCCGGGCCGCCCGGGCGATCAGCGTGAGCGCGCCGGGCCAATGCGCCGCGGCCAGCGCCCAGGCGCCCACCCCGAGGGCGACGATTTCGGCCGCCTGGTCCACAGAGGCCACCAACAGACCGATCGCCCCCCGTTGCGGTTCACCCTTCAACGAGTGGAGCCGGGCCACCGCCTCCGGATTCTGCGGGTCTGCCGCCAACCCGTACACGGTGTCGGTCGGAAGCCCGATGACGTCTCCCCTCCTCAGCGCGTCGAGGGCGGCACCGTTCACCGGCGTCTCCCCACCACGAATCGGTCACGGCCCGTCAGATCGGTCATGATCTCCACCTCTGCCAGGGCGGTCGAGAAGAGCTCCCGGCACGCCCGGCCCTGGGTCTCCCCGATCTCGCACGCCACCCCGCCTCCCGGCGCCATCCACCGTTCGGCTCCTGCGACGATTCGCTCGAGCACCTCGAGACCGGTCGGTCCGGCCACAAGCGCCTCCCGCGGCTCCTGTCTGACGTCCGGAGGAAGCTCCTCCCATTCGTGCGCCGCGACGTAGGGAGGGTTGGAAACCACCAGGTCCACCCGCCCCTCCAGGTCCCGGTCGAGGGCCTCCCACAGGTCGCCGTGGCACCACTCGACCTCGATGCCCAGGCGGGCGCCATTGAGCCGGGCGACGTCGAGGGCGTCCGCGGAGAGGTCCACTCCGATCACACGGGCATCCGGATGATCGGCTTTCAACGCCAGCGCCATCGCCCCGGAACCCGTGCCGAGGTCGACGATGGTCGAGGGGCTCATCACCAGCCCGGTCGCGAGCTCCCACAGCTGCTCGGTCTCCGGTCGCGGAATCAGCACACGGTCGTCGACGACCAGCTCGAGCGGCCCGAACGCGGCAGAACCCTCGAGGTACTGGAGCGGACGGCCCCCCAGCCGTCTTGCTTCGAGGGAGCGGAAGGTCGCCTCCGGATCGGCCGACGCACACGCCACCGTCCACAGCCGCGCCGCCTCGTGAACGGGGAGTCGGCTTTCCGGCACGGAGGCACGCATGTCCCCAGTCTCCCAGATCGCGCGTTCGGCTCGAGGCGGTGCCACCGAACCGGGTCGCCCTCACTCCAGGCCGGAGATCCGCTCGACGAGAAGCCGGGCGAACCGCTCCGAATCCACCGTCATCCCGACAGCCACGTTGGGCGGGCGTCCGGTGACGCGGAAGCGATCGACGAGCGTGCGGCCGGCGGAGGGCCCGTCGGTGGTGTCGATCTCGACCGCCAACGGCTCGGTCGAGACCAGGTCCGGCCAGATGACGTGGGCCACGGCCAGGGCGTCGTGGATCGGGGCGCCGTCGAATCCCATCCGCCTGCGGTAGTTCGGGAGGAAGTAGTCGAGGAGTTCGGCCACGAAGCGCCCGCACCGACCGGTCTGGCGCAGGGCGTCTGCGTGCGCCGACCCCAGCCGGGCGTGATGGGTCACGTCGAGCCCGATCATGGTGACCGCGATCGGGGAGCCGAACACCACCGCCGCCGCCTCGGGGTCCACGAAGATGTTGAACTCGGCCGCCGGGGTGATGTTGCCGAGTCCGATGGCTCCCCCCATCAGGACGATCCGCTCGATGCGGTCCATCACCTCCGGGTGCCCGGTCAGCAGCCGGGCGATGTTGGTGAGAGGACCGACAGGGATCAACGTCACGGGGGTCTCGGCCGCCTCCAACAGCTCGGCGAGGAAGGGAACGGCGCCGTGCGCGTGCGTTGGTGTGGATGGGTCCGAGATGTGGGGGCCGTCGAGCCCGGTGGTCCCGTGCACGTGTTCGGCGGTGACCAGCGGCCGCCGCAGGGGCTGCTCGGAGCCGGCCGCGACCGGTACGTCCGACCGCCCGGCGAGTTCGAGGGTCGCCAGGGCGTTGCGCGTGGTCTTGTCGAGCGTCGTGTTGCCCGCCACCGTGGTCACCCCGAGCAGCTCGACCTCGGGGCTGGCCACCGCCAGCAGGAGGGCGATGGCGTCGTCGTGCCCCGGGTCGCAATCGATGATGATCGGCATCCGACTCACAGCAGGTCCTCCACGGCGGCGAGCGTAGGCAGCGACGGCTGCGCCCCGTGGACCGTGGCGGCCAGGGCGCCGGCCACAACCGACCGCCTCAGCGACTCGGCTTCGTCGAATCCCGCCGCCAGCGAGGCGACCATGGCGCCGACGAAGGTGTCACCGGCGCCCGTCGTGTCGACGACTTCCACCCTGGGGGGTCGGGCAGATGCGATCTGCCGACCGCCCCGGTACAGCTCGGCACCGTCCGCACCCCGGGTCAGCGCCACCATCCCGCCGGCACGATGGATGCGCGGACCGAGCTGGGAGGCCTCCACCTCGTTGACCACGAGCAGGTCGACGCGCTCGAGCACCGCGTCGGGGATCGGCCGAACCGGAGCAGCATTCAGACAGAACATCCCCGTGCACGCAGTCGCTGCCGCCTCGACGACCTCGACGGGGATCTCCAACTGGCAGACGACGTAGCCGGCGCCGGCCACCTCGACGTGCGCCGGCAGCAGGGCCCGGTTGGCGCCGGGGGCCACGACGATCTGGTTCTCGCCGTCGTCCGCCACCACGATGAGGGCGACACCGGTGCCAGCCGATTCGTCCACCCCCACCCCGGCGAGGTCGACCGTGCTCTGACGCAGCAGTCGGAGTGCCAGGTCGGCGTTCGGGTCGGCACCGACCCGACCCACCAGCGAGACATCGGCTCCCATCCTGGCCGCAGCCAGCGCCTGGTTGGCACCCTTTCCCCCCGGATGCTCGGAGAGCACCGCATCTGTGACGGTCTCGCCCGGACCGGGGAGCCGAGAGGCGCGGGCGACGATGTCGAGATTGATGCTGCCGACCACCGTCACCCGGTCCATGGGAGAGACGGTAGAGGATCACCGGTGACGTCACACAGCCGGGGCGGACGCCGCGCCGGGCCTTCGACCCTCTCGCTGGGGGACGAAGCTGCCAGAGTGGTGATGTCGAACCCAACACACCGATGGACATGACCCCAGAAGACTCGGGGAGGCCCCGAAGCGAACTCCCGTCGGCAATCTCGTCATTCGGGGAGATTGCCGCTCGACTGCGAGGCGCCACCCCGGCGGTGTTCCTCGACTACGACGGCGTGCTGACCCCCATCGTCGCCCACCCCGATCTGGCGGTGATCCCCCCATCCATGCGCGACACGGTGACCCGGCTCGCCACCCGGGTCACCGTCGCCGTGATCAGCGGACGAGACACCGAAGACGTACGGGCGAAGGTCGGGGTGGCGGGTGTCTACTACGCCGGGAGCCACGGCTTCGACATCGTCGATCCAGGGGGCCGCCCGGTGGGCGGCCTCGACCGCTTCAACCGGTACCTCGCCCCCCTGGGGGCGGCCGCAGACGCCATCGAGGACGCCACGCCGCAGTACCCCGGCACCCACGTCGAGCGCAAGCGATTCGCGGTGGCAGTCCACTTCCGGCAGGCGGATCCTGCGGCAGGGCCGGAGCTGGAGAAGCTCGTCCGCCAGGTGGCGCGCCGTACCCCGGGACTGACGGTCACCGGGGGGAAGAAGATCTTCGAGGTGCGGCCAGATGTCGACTGGGACAAGGGCCGAGCCCTCGTGTGGCTCCTCCGCGAACTGGACATGGATCGGCCCGATGTCATCCCCGTGTACCTGGGTGACGACGTCACCGACGAGGACGCCTTCCGGGCGATCCGCGCCTCGGGGATCGGAATCGTCGTCGGCCACGACGGGCCGCCGAGTCTCGCCCGGTACCGCCTCGACGACACGGCTGCCGTCGAGAGGTTGCTCACCCTCCTCCACGACGAGGCGGCTCCATGAGCCGCCAGATGCCGGCCCGCCGGGCCCGCCTCAGAGCGCCATCCCCGCCTCCCGCAGCGCCCGCCACACCCGCTCGGCGGTGAAGGGGGTCTCGGTCAGCCACACTCCGGTTGCGTCGTGGACGGCGTTGGCGATGGTGGGAATCGGGGCGTTGATGCCGATCTCGGAAATCGACTTCGCCCCCATCGGGCCGGTCGGCTCGAACGACTCGACGAGGACCACCCGCAGCGGGGGCATGTCGACGGTGCTGGGGATCTTGTACCGGGCGAAATCGGGCGTTCGGCACCGGCCGCTGTCGGTGAACACCATCTCCTCCATCAGGGCATAGCCGATCCCGTTGGCGATCGCCCCTTCCACCTGACCCTCGGCCAGGCGGGGGTTCACCGCCGTCCCGCAGTCGACCGCCGCCACGAAGTCGGCGATCTCCAGCCTGCCGGTGCGCAGGTCCACCCCCACCTCGGCGAAGCTCGCCAGGAACGGCGGCGGCGACAGTTCGGGCAGGAACGACGCCATCGCCCCGATCTGGCGCTGGTCCTCGCCGTACAGGCTGCGCAGCGCCACCTCCGAGAGGGTGACGCTCTCCCCCTCGGGGATCCCCACCCGCTCGTCGACCAGCTCGAGGTCTGCGGGATCGGCCTCCAGCATCGCCGCGGCCGCCTCCCTGATCTGGACGGCGACCTGGCGCGCCGCCCGCTCGACCGCCATCCCCGAGACGTAGGTCGTCGACGAGGCGTATGCCCCGGTGTCGAACGGCGTCAGGTCGGTGTCGGATGACAGCACCACGATCTTCTCCAGCGGCACCCCCAGGACCTCGGCGGCGATCTGGGCCAGGATCGTGTCCGAACCGGTCCCGAGATCGGTGGCACCGACCGCAAGGTTGAAGGAGCCGTCGTCGTTCATCTTGAGGTTCGCCGACCCCATGTCGATCATCGGGATCCCCGACCCCTGCATGTGGATCGACATCCCGACCCCGTACACGACGTCGCCCTCCCGCCGCCTGCTCCCCCGCTTCGCCGACCAGCCGATGTGATCGGCCCCGACGCGGATGCACTCGTCGAGAACGCAGGAGGTGATGGTCTGATCGACGCCTTCCCGTCCTTCCCCGAGCGCCCGGAACATGGGCGAGGTCTCGCCGCTGCGCACGTGGTTGATCCGCCGCAGCTCCAGGGCGTCCATCCCGATCGCTTCGGCCAGGCGGTCGATCGCCGTCTCGAGCGGGAAGTACCCCTGGGTGGCCCCGTACCCGCGATAAGCGCCGCCCACCGGGAGGTTGGTGTACACGGCCTCGCCCCAGAACCGGACGTGGGCCGCCTTGTTGTACAGGGGGAGCGTCTTCGAACCGACGTTGGACAGAACGGTCAGGGCGTGGGTGCCGTAGGCGCCGGTGTTGGACAGCACGTCCATGCCGATGGCGTTGATCTTCCCGTCGCGCGTGGCTCCGAGCCGGACCCTGATCCGCATGGGATGGCGCGTCCGCGACGACACGAACTCCTCTTCCCGGTCGAACTCGAGCACGGCGGGACGTCCCGTGCGATGGGTCACCATCGCCACCAGGTCCTCGATGAGGATCTCCTGTTTCACTCCGAAGCCCCCGCCGATGCGCGGCTTCACGACCCGAATCCGGTGGACCGGGACCTCGAGAAGGCCGGCGACGATCCGCCTCACGTGGAAGGGAACCTGGGTCGACGACACGATGACGAGCCGCTCCTCGGTGTCGAGGTAGCTCGTGGCCACGTGGGTCTCGAGCGGAGCGTGCTGGCCGTAGTGGGTCTCGCAGGTGACGTCCACCACCGCGTCCGCCTCGGCCAGGCCGGTTTCGATGTCTCCCGAAGTGGCCACCACGTGTGACGCACAGTTCCGCTCGGCGGCCCACACGTCCAATGCGTCGGTCTCGTCGTGGATCACCGGGGCGCCGTCGGCGACGGCCTGGTCGATGGACAGCACCGGCTCGAGCATCTCGTACTCGACTTCGATCGCCTGACAGGCTTCGCGTGCCGTCTCCGGCGAGTCGGCGGCCACCGCCGCCACCCGGTCGCCTACGAAGCGCACCTTGGTGTCGAACATGCGGGCGTCATAAGGAGACGGCTCGGGATACCCCTGTCCGGCGGTGGTGTATCGCCTGGAGGGAGTGTTCATGTGCGTGAGCACCAGGGCCACACCCTGCATCTCCTCGGCCGCCGACACGTCGATCGACCTGATGCGGGCGTGGGCGTGGGGGCTCCTCAGCAGCGCAACGTGGAGGAGGCCCTGGCGTTCGGTCATGTCTGCGACGAACACCGGCCGGCCGGTGGCCAGTGCCCGGCCGTCCACCCGGCGCTCGCTCTGGCCGACGACCGCGTACTTCCCCATCAGGCCCCACCCCCTTCGATGCGTTCGGCGGCGAGAAGGACGCCCTCGACGATCTTGACGTAGCCGGTGCAGCGGCACAGGTTCCCGGCCAGAGCCTCTCGCACCTCGCGTTCGGTTGGATGTGGAACGCGATCGAGCAGCTCGGCCGCCGTCAGGATGATCCCGGGGGTGCAGAACCCGCATTGGATCCCGCCGGTGTCGAGCAGCGCCGACTGCAGCGGATGCAGCCCTTCGTCGCCCGCCAGTGATTCGACCGTCGTCACCCGGCGACCATCGACCTGGGCGGCGAACAGCAAACACGAGGTCACGGCCCGGCCGTCGACCAGCACCGCACACGTCCCGCAGTCGCCGTGGGCACACCCGTTCTTGACCCCGGCGAAGCCGCGCTCGCGCAACATCTCCATGAGCGTGGCACCCGGATGCACCTCGGCCTCGATGGCCAGTCCGTTGACCGTCAGCGAGATCCTCATGCGCCACCTCCCAGCCGGTCCCTTGCCACCCTCAGGCACCGGTCGACGAGGGTGACCGCCAGATGCGATCGGTATTCGGCCGAGGCGGTCCAGCTGGAATGGGTGGGGAGGTCGCCCGCCAGCCTGGCGGCATCCGCAATCGCCTCGTCGTCGAGGGTCGATCCGACCAGCCTGCCGGCGGCCTCGGCCAGCACCCGGGCGACACCGGGGCCGGCCCCGACGGCGAGCCTCGCCTCGTCGACGATGCCGTCGACGGCCCGCACGCGACAGGCCGTGTTGGCGAGGGCGTGGTCGAAACCCGAGCGCGAGAACCGCAGAAATGCGGCCACCTCCTCCGCCGGCGGAGGGAGGAACACGGCGGTGACGACGTGAAGCGTGTCGTGCACCGAGTCGTGGTAGTAGGAGTCGAGCGGCAGCCGGCGGGTCTGCCCGTCGAAGACCTCGATCTCGGCATCGAGGGCCAGCAGGACGGGAACCACATCCGACAGGTACCCCCGGGCGAGATGACCGCCGATGGTTGCGGCGTTGCGCAACAGCGGCGATCCGACCTGCACGAGCATCTCGGGGATCACCCCCGAGGCCATCCGGCGGAGCTCGGGGTGCTCGAGCATTCCGGTGAGCGTCGCCATCGCCCCGATCCGGATCGTTCCGTCGCTCTCGACGTCGATCCCCTCGATACCCAGATGCGACAGGTCCACCAGCACTCGCACCTCGGCCGGACAGTGGATCGTCAGGTCGGTGCCCCCTCCCACGAGCCTCACCTGAGGGCCTTCCTGCAGGAGATGCCACACCTGCATGATCCGGTCCGGGCGGTGGAAGGCGCGGATCTGACTCACCGGCATCGTTCATCCTCCTCGCACACGCCGATTGAACTCGCCGATCAGATGGTCGATCTCGTCGACCTGACCCTGCACGGTGGTCCAGTAGTCGGGGTCGTGCCACTGGGCGTCGAGCTCGGCCGTCTCGCGCCCCTGCTGCTCGATCCACGTGAAGTACTTGAGATCGTGGATGCGTCTGCGGTCCCAGTGATCGAGCTCCCGCATGTGATCCGTGCTCAGACCCATCACCCAACGACCATATGCCACCTCGGCATCGGTGGCGGTGAATTCCCCGCGGTCGGCGTTCATCTCGGCGAGCCTGCTCCGGTACATGTCGATGGAATCCGTCGCCATCGTCAGGACCACGTCGGTCGGGCCGAGCTCGAACCACCGTGCGAACTTGATGGCGCCGATCAGGTTGGCCACCGACGAGATCCCCAGCTCGGGCAGCCGGGCGATCACCTCGTCGCCGACACCGTGACTCGCGAGGCACTCGACGCCGGCAGGCTCGTTGAACAGCCGGACCAGCGACATCGGACCTTCGTCGTCGATGGCGATCACGACGTCGGTGTTCTTGACGTTGTGGATCCAGGGCACGTGCTTGTCGCCGATGCCCTCGATCCGATGGTCGCCGTGTCCCGAATAGAGGAGGGTCGGACACTGGAGGGCCTCACCGGCGGCGATCAGCGATCCCGGCCAGCGTTGCTTGAGCCGGTCACCCGATCCGATCGTGCCGGCCGAACCGGTCGTCAGCACCACCCCCCGGTAGCGGTCACCGGGGCGCATCGCCTCCTCGACCACCTCGATCATGGCGCTCCCCGTGACCTCGTAGTGCCACAGGTAGTTCCCCAGTTCGTCGAACTGGTTGAAGATCACGACGTCCTCCCCGGAGACCCGCATCCGGTTGCACTCGTCGAAGATCTCCTTCACGTTGGACTCGGTGCCCGGGGTGGTCACGATCTCTCCCGCCACCGACTCGAGCCAGTCGAATCGCTCCCGGCTCATGCCTTCGGGAAGAATCGCGACGGACTCGCACGCCAGCAGATTCGCGTCGTACGCCCCGCCCCGGCAGTAGTTGCCGGTCGACGGCCACACCGACTTCTGACTCGTCGGATCGAACTGCCCCGTCACGAGCCGGGGAACCAGACAGCCGAAGGCGGCGCCCACCTTGTGGGCGCCCGTGGGGAACCACTTGCCGACCAGGGTGATGATCCTCGCATCCACCCCGGTGAGAGAGGGGGGAAACTCGATGGTGTTGACCGGCCCGAACGCGCCGCCGGTGGCGACCGGCTCGTTGTGCCAGTTGATGCGGAACAGGTTGAGCGGATCCAGATCCCACAAGCCCAGTCCACCCAGCCTCCCGGTCACCTCTGGCGGAATCGACGCGGGGTCGCGCATCTGCTCGAACGTCGGGACCACGATGTCGCGTTCGCCTGCCCGCCGGACGGCACGGTCGAGTGCGTCGGGTCTGATCGTCAGGTCGATCCCCCGGTTCCATCGGGCGGCGGCGGTCATGGGTGTCCTCCTGTCGTCGTTCCGAACACCGCCTCCACCGCGTCGAGGCGGGGACTCACGTGGTGGGCGACGTCTCCGGCGGCCTCCACTGCCCGGATCGCGGCGGGAACGTCCTTGAGTCCGGTGCCGGTGCTGACCAGCACGATGCGGTCGCGATTCAACACGAGCCCCATTGCGGCCGCCCGCACCAGCCCGGCGTATGCCGCCGCCGCGGCCGGCTCGGCGAACACCCCCGAGGCCCTGGCCAGGAGCGGGATGGAGGCAAGGATCTCCTCGTCGGTGACCGTGACGAACGCCCCGTCGGTGTCGTGCACCGCCCGCATCGCCTTGAGCCGGTCCCTCGGCAGCCCGGCCGAGATCGAGTCGGCGACCGTGTGGGCGGCGATCGCCGGTTTGGTGAGGACGTCCTCTCCCCGGCGCCACGCCTCGGCGAGGAACGCCGAGCCCTCTGCCTGCACGCCGATCAGCCGGGGGACGTGGGTGATCCATCCCAGGGCGACGAGGTCGCGAAAGCCCTTGTGCAGGCCGCCGATGATGCACCCGTCCCCCACGGAGACGAAGACCACGTCGGGTGCCTGCCAGCCGAGTTGCTCGACGATCTCCACCGCCGCCGTCTTCTTGCCCTCCGACATGTACGGGTTGAAGCCGGTCGTGCGGTTGTACCACCCGAAGCGGTCCGCCGCCTGGAGGCACAGCTCCACCGCGTCGTCGTACGAGCCGTCCACGAGCAGCACGGTCGAGCCGTATGCCAGCAGTTGCGCCACCTTGGCCTGGGGGGCGTCCGCCGGAACGAAGATCACGTTGGGTTGCTTCACGGAGGCGCACACCCCGGCGAGGGCGGCTGCGGCGTTCCCGGTGGAAGCGGTCGTGACGACCGACGCGCCCCGTTCGGTGGCCTTCACCACCGCCACGGCACTCGCCCGGTCCTTGAGCGACCCCGTGGGCTGGACTCCCTCGTCCTTGACCCACACGTCCCGGAGACCGAGGCTCGCTGCGAGCCTCGGCGTCTCGTACAGGGGAGTCCACCCGACCCTGAGCGGAGGCACCGCAGAGGCCTGTCCGATGGGCAGCAGAGCCCGGTACCGCCACATCGACTCGATCCCCGATTGCGCCACTCCGCCGCGGCTGAAGCCTGACTCGATGCGGTCGTAGTCGTAGGCCACGTCGAGGGTCCCGTCTGCGCCGTGGTCGGGACACACGTAGTCCACTTCATCTGCGGCGTAGCGCGATCCGCAGATCATGCAGTCGAGCCCCAGCACGTGGTTCATGCCGGCTCCTTCGCCCGTCTCATGGCGTGATCCGCGTCCCGGTGTGGCCGGCCAGGGCTCTGTCGATCTGATCGGGACTGGTGATGATGGCCTGAGACCCCCCGCCTTCCAGGAAGTCGACGACCGCCTCGATCTTGGGGGCCATGCTTCCCGGACGGAAGTGCCGCCCTTCCGCCAGGCGACGCTTCGCCTCGTCGAGGGTGAGGTGGTCGACCCACCGCTGATCGGGGGTCCCGAAGTCGAGCGCAACGCGTTCCACCGAGGTCGAGATCAACAGGAGGTCTGCGGCGATCTCCCTGGCGAGCAAGGCAGAGGCCCGGTCTTTGTCGATCACGGCCGGAACTCCCCGCAGGTTGCCTGCCCCGTCGGACACGACCGGAATGCCGCCGCCCCCACAGGCGATCACCACGAACCCGCCGTCGAGAAGGAACCGGATCGCCTCGATCTCCACGATTCTCATCGGCAGCGGAGATGCGACCACGCGCCGCCATCCCCGCCCCGCGTCCTCCACCACCTCCCAGCCGTCCATCCGGGCCCTCGTCTCGGCCTCTTGGGCCGTCAGGAACGAGCCGATCGGCTTGGACGGCAGACGGAAGGCCGGATCGTCCGGGTCGACCTCCACCTGGGTGACGACGGTGACGGCCTCCTTGGCGATGCCAAGACGCCGAAAGTCACCGACCAGGTTCTGCTGAAGCAGATAGCCGATCGCCCCTTGTGTGTCCGCCCCGCACACGTCGAGCGGCACCTCGTGCAGCTCGTTGCGCGCCAGTTCCGAGCGGCGCAGGATGAATCCGATCTGGGGCCCGTTGCCGTGGGTGATCACCACCTCACATCCGTGGGCAACGAGATTGGCGATGTGATGATCCGTCTCGGCCGCGGCCAGGTACTGGTCCTCGACCGTCTGGTGCTCCGGATCGGTGATGAGGCTGTTGCCTCCGATCGCCACCACCACCCGCTGATGTTCCATCTCCTCGCTCGCTCCCTCCTCTTCTCCGACACCCGACACCGCCCGCCTCCGGAGCGGGCTCACATGGTGAGGGCCATCACGGCCTTCTGGACGTGGAGGCGGTTCTCCGCCTGGTCGTAGACGGCGCTCTGCGGGCCGTCGATCACGGTGTCGGTCACCTCGATGTTGCGGTCGGCGGGCAGCGGGTGCATGTAGATCGCGCCCGGGTCGGCCAGCGCCATCCGCTCCGTGTCGGTGATCCAGTCCTGGTATCTCGCACCGATCGCGGCGGACTCGGCCTCGTCGGCGGTGGCGAGCATCGCTCCCCACGACTTGGCGTAGACGACGTCTGCGCCCCGCATCCCCGCTGCGAAGTCCTCCACGACCTCGAACCCCCCTCCTGCCCGTTTGGCGTTCTCGGCCGCCTGATCCATGACGTCGTCCATGAGCGCGAACTCGGGAGGCCGGGTGAGGCGCACATCCATTCCGAACCGCGTGGCGAGGAGGATCAGGCTCTGCGGCACCGAGAGCGGCTTCTGGTAGCTGGAGGCGTACGCATAGCTGACGTCCAGCGTCACCCGGCGGGGATCCCCCTTCTTCTCGATGATCGTCATCAGGTCGGCCAGCGCCTGGAACGGATGGAACCAATCGCACTGCATGTTGAGGACCGGGACGCGCGACGCCGCCGCCACGTCCCGGATGTACCCGTTTCCCACCCCCCAGTCGACCTGTCGTATGGCGATGCCGTCGTTGTAACGGCCGAGGATCTCTCCGATCTCCTTGGCGGTGTCGCCATGAGCGATCTGGGTCGTCTTCGACTCGATGAACTGGGCGTGACCGCCCAGCTGTGCCATGCCCGCCTCGAAGCTGGCCCTCGTCCGCGTCGACGAGAAGAAGAACAGCATTGCGAGCACCTTGTCACGAAGGATCGGGTGGGCCTCGCCGAGAGCCCTCCGGCGCTTGAGATCGAATGCCACCTCCAGAACCGAGTCGAGCTCGTCCTTGGTCCACTCCTGGGTGGTGATCATGTCGCGCCCGCGCAAGCCGGTCTGCATCGCTCACCTCACTCCATCGCGCCCATGATCAGGGCGAGGAGGCCCATTCGCATGACGACCCCGTAGTACGCCTCCTGCCAGTAGCGGGCGTGCCGGGTGGCATCGACGTCCGGGGGAAGCTCGTCCATCCGCGGGAGCGAATGGAGGATGATCGAGTGGCTCTGGGCCTTCTCGGAGAGGAGTGCCCGCGTGACCCGATAGTTGTCCGGGGTGTTCCCCACCGAGCCGTCGCCGCGTTCTTCGCGGCTCGCCGTGTAATCGGCCTGGACGACCGGCTCCATGTAGATGACGTCGGCTTCTCCGATGGCATCGGCCACGTGCTCGGCCCGCTCGATCCGCACGTTGAGGGCGTCCATCTCGGCCAGGAACTCCTCGGTCGGCCCCATGTCGTCGGGACACACATAGATGATCTTCGAGTCGAACTGGCTCATCGCGTAGCCGAGAGAATGCATCGTGCGCATGCGCCAGTCGCCGACCGCCAGGAAGGTGAGCCCGTCGACCGTGCCCAGTTCCCGGCGTGTCGTGTACAGGTCGGTGAGCACCTGGGTGGGATGCTCTCCCCACCCGTCCCCTCCGTTGATCACGGGAACACTCGACCAGCGGGCGGCTTCGTGAGGCGCTCCCTGCTGGAAATGGCGCATCACGATCGCATCCCCGTAGAACTCGAGCATGTGGACGGTGTCCTTGATCGACTCCTGGTAGAAGTCGCCTGCCCTGGTCATCTTCGGGTCGGCGAACCCGCACACGTGCCCGCCCAGCCGGTGCATCGCCGCCTCGTGGGCAAGGCGGGTCCGGGTGGATGGCTGATAGAAGGCGGTGACCAGCGTCTTCTCGGCGAGCAGATCCGTGTTCCGCCGTTCCCGCGCGATCGGCTCGAGCTCGTCGCACGCCTCGAAGACGTGTTCGAACTCGGCCCGCTCGAAGCCGTTCAGCGACAGGATGTCCCGCCCGGCGAAGCTCCTCATGATCCTCCCTCAACTGTCTCCGCGAACAAGGGTTTGCCCGCCGAAGCGGGCCATCAACACAGGCTGCGCAATCGCTGGCCCACCGGGTAGAGACGAACGGCCACAACCCCTGGGCCCCTGACCTCTCTGCGGTCGCCGGCCGAATGTGACGCTTGACCCCGCAACCGGGGACCTGTTGGGAGTAGGTTCCCTTGCGATGGACATCGCCAGACCGAGGGGCCTCGACGAGGCCCTGGCCGCCCTCGCCGCCTCTCCCTCAGCGACGTTGCTGGCGGGAGGAACCGACCTGATGGTCGACGTCAACCTCGCGCACCGCCGCCCTGAAGAGGTGATCGCACTCCGCAGGGTGCCCGAACTGGCCGAGATGGCCCCTGCGTTCATCGGGGCGGGGGTCACGTTTGCCCGCCTGGAGGGCTCGCCCCATGCCGCCCTCGCCGAACTCGCCCGCACGGTCGGGTCGCCGCAGATCCGGGCGGCGGGCACCATCGGGGGGAACCTGGGCACGGCCAGCCCGGCCGGCGACTCGCTGCCCTGGCTGGCGGCGCTCGACGCCACCGTCGTGCTCGCCTCGGTCGACGGTGAGCGCCGGGCGAGATGGGACGAGTTCTTCGTCGGCCCCAAGCGGACGGCGAGGCGCCCCGGCGAGTTGATCGTCGGCGTCGAACTGCCGGATCGCCGCCCCGTGCGCGAGGCGTTTGCGAAGGTCGGGATACGCCAGGCGATGGTCATCGCCACCGTGTCGTGCTGTGTGGCCCGATTCGACGACGGCGAGATCCGGGTGGCGCTCGGAGCCGTCGGACCCACCGTGCTCCGTGCCCGGCGGGCAGAGGCCTTCCTCGCCGACCGGGCCATCACATCAGACGAGGACCTCGCCGCCTTCGCCCGAATGGTCGCAGACGAAGTCCGGCCGATCACAGACCACCGATCGACGGAGGCCTACCGCCGCCACGCGGCAGGGGTGATCGCCCGGCGAACACTGGAGCGAGTGATGTGATCATCGAACTCACCGTCAACGGGGAACGGAGGTCCGTCCAGGTGGACGGCTGGGAGAGCCTCCTGTGGGTGCTGCGTGAGCAGCTCGGTCTGCCCGGATCCAAGCCTGCCTGCGAGCAGGGTGAGTGCGGAGCCTGCTCGGTGATCCTGGACGGCGACCTGGTGTGCAGCTGTCTCGTGATGGCCGCGGACGCCGAAGCCGGCACGGTCGTCACCGTGGAAGGCCTCGGGACCGCAGAGGACCTGCATCCGGTGCAGGCGGCGTTTCACGCCCACGGCGCGGTGCAGTGCGGGTTCTGCACGCCCGGGCTGGTCGTCGCCGCCGCCCACCTGCTCGAGCATGCCAGGAACCCTTCGATGGAGGACATCCGCGAGGCGCTGTCAGGCAACATCTGTCGATGCACCGGGTACGGCTCGGTGCTCAGGGCGGTCGCCTCGGTCGTCGCCGACCGGGAGGAGACGCCGTGACCACGTCGGTCGGCGAGCGGCGAAAGGTGTCCGGCGGGGTCGGCGAGCCGGTGCTCCGACCAGATGGCATCCCCAAGGTCACCGGGGCCTTCGAGTATGTGAACGACCTCCATGCGGACGGGATGCTGTGGGCCGTGACGCGTCGGGCACACGCCGCTCACGCCCGCATCGTCCGCCTCGACACCACTGCGGCGAGGACCATGCCGGGGGTTGTCGACGTCATCACCGTCGACGACGTGGCCGGTCACCGCTATCAGGGCCAGATCGTCACCGACCAGCCCGTGCTCGCCGAAGCCGAGATCCGCCATTGGGGTGAGGCGGTGGCGGTGGTGGCCGCCGAGACACGGGAACAGGCGCGGCGGGCCGCCGAGGCGATAGATCTCGAACTCGAGGCCCTGCCCGCCGTCACCGACCTCGAGGCCGCGCTCGAGCAGGGGGCGATCTTCCGGGCGATCACGGTCCGTCACGGCGACCAGGACCGCCACGGCGAGGTGGTGGTGGAAGGACGCTACGAGGTGGGGATCCAGGACCAGGCCCCGCTGGGGACCGAGGCGGGGCTGGCCGTTCCGGACGGCGTCGGTGGTGTCGACGTCTGGGGTCCCACCCAGTGGACACACGTCGACCGCCGTCAACTCGCGGCCTGTCTCGGCCTCGACGAGTCGGCGGTCCGCGTCCACTCGGTGGGCCTGGGCGGAGCGTTTGGCGCCCGCGAGGATCTCTCGGTCCAGACCCACCTGGCCATGCTCGCCCTCCGCACGGGACGTCCGGTCAAGATGGCGTTCGACCGCACCGAGAGCTTCGCCGCCCACGTCAAGCGACACGGAGCGGTGATGGAGTACCGCCACGAGGCAGACGCCGACGGGACGCTGGTGCGGGTCGACGCCCGGCTGCTGCTCGATTCGGGGGCCTACCACATGACCTCCGACGCCGTGATCGCCAACTCCGCCTACTTCGCGGTCGGCCCCTACCGCTGTGAGACCACCTCCGTCGACGCCTGGGCACTGCGCACCAACCATCCACCCGCTGGAGCCATGCGCGGGTTCGGGGCCAACCAGCCGTGCTTCGCGGCCGAGGCCCAGATGGACCGCCTTGCAGCCGCCCTCGGAATGGATCCGGTCGAACTGCGCCTGCGCAACGCCTTGGGCCGTGGAGACACCCTCCCGACCACCGGCCAGCTCATCGAATACCCGCTCCCCACCGCCGAGGTGATCCGCTCGGTGGCCGCCATCCCGCTACCCGACCCCGAGGACCGGAGCGACGTACGCCTCCTCCCTGGAGGCACGGGCCGGACCACCGGCCGCGGCCACGTCCGGCGCGGCGTGGGCTACGCCGTCGGCATCAAGAACCTCGAGTTCTCGGAGGGTTTCGACGACTTCGCCGAGGCCGAAGTCGAGCTCACCGCCGCAGGGGCGGTGATCCACACCGCCGCCATCGAGGTCGGTCAGGGCCTGGTGACCGCCCTCACCCAGATCGCCCGGTCGGCGCTTGGCATCGAGTCGGTGACCGTGGACTTCGACCACACGGGCCGGATCGGGTCGGCCGGATCGACGTCGGCATCCCGTCAAACCCAGATGAGCGGCGGTGCCGTGCTGCGGGCGGCGCAGGCGGTGCGGGCGGCCGTCCTCGACCGCCACGGCGCCGACGACCTCACAGACGAAGGCGTGTGGCGGAACGGGGAGCTGGTGGCATCGCTCGCCGCCGTCGTCGGCGACGGTCCGGTCGCCGAGCGAGTGCGGTTCAGGCACCCCGGGACCGATACCCCAGACGAGTTCGGACAGGGCAAGCTCCACGTCGACTTCTGCGTTGCGGCCCACAGGGCGATCGTCGACGTCGACCCCGAGCTCGGGCTGGTGCGGGTGGTACGAATCGACACCGCCCAGGACGTCGGCCGGGCGCTCAACCCCCTCTCCGTGCTCGGCCAGATCGAAGGCGGCATCGCCCAGGGCATGGGCCTGGCCATCATGGAGGAGCTGGTCGTCGACGGCGGCATCGTCCGCAACCCCACGTTCACCGACTACCTGCTGCCCACCACCCTCGACATGCCAGACGTCGAGGCGGTGCTGGTCGAGGAACCCAGCCCCTGGGGGCCGTTCGGGGCCAAGGGTTTCGCCGAGCTCCCGACCGTCTCATCGACGCCGGCGGTGGTGGCGGCGCTGCGGGCCGCCACGGGCATGGCGCTGAACCGGGTGCCGGTTCGACCCCAGGACATCGTCGGTCTCTGAGCGAAAGGATCCGCATTGGATTTCTCGATCACGCCCGAACTGCACGAGACGCTGCGCGCGGTCCGCGAGTTCATCGACAGAGAGGTGATCCCCCTCGAGGCCCGGCTCCTGACCGAGGGGTTCGAGGCGACGGCGGGGGACCTGGGGCATCTGAGGGAGCGGGCGAAGACCCTGGGACTGTGGGCCCCTGCCATCCCCCGCGAGGCGGGCGGAGCCGGACTGGGGCTGATCGACTTCGCCCATCTCAGTGAAGAACTGGGGCGGACGCCGGCCGGCCACTACGTGTTCAACGCCCAGGCGCCCGACATCGGCAACATGGAGCTGCTGCTGCGCCACGGGTCCGATGCGCAGCGTCGCCGATGGCTCGAGCCCCTCGTGGCCGGCGAGATCCGGAGCTGTTTCTCGATGACCGAGCCGGGGCGGGCCGGGTCGAACCCCGCCTGGCTCTCTGCCACCGCCGAACGGGACGGCGACCAGTACGTGCTCAACGGCGACAAGTGGTTCACCTCGGCCGCCGACGGGGCCGCCTTCACCATCGCCATGATGGTCACGAACCCCCAGGCGGAGAGCCGCTACGCCCGCGCCAGCCAGATCATCGTCCCCACCGACACTCCCGGGTTCACCCGCGTTCGCAACACCCCGGTGATGGGCGAGGCGGGTTCTGGTTGGGCCAGCCACTCCGAGGTGAGCTTCACCGACTGTCGGGTCCCGGTCACCAACCGGATCGGCGATGAGGGCGCCGGATTCGTCCTCGCCCAGGAGCGCCTGGGCCCGGGTCGCATCCACCACTGCATGCGATGGCTGGGCATCTGCGAACGGTCGCTCGACCTGATGTGCGAGTACGCGGTCAATCGGGAGCTGGCGCCGGGCCGGCCACTGGCGGATCAGCAGGTGGTGCAGCACTGGATCGCCGACAGCCGGACCGAGATCGACGCCGCCCGGCTCATGGTGCTGCGTGCCGCATGGAAGATCGAGCGGGAAGGCAACCACGCCGCCCGCACCGAGGTCTCGCAGATCAAGTTCTTCGTGGCCAACACGCTCCAGCGGGTGATCGACCGGGCGCTCCAGGTGCACGGCGGCATGGGGATGACCGACTACACGCCGCTGGCGTGGTGGTACCGGCACGAACGGGCCGCCCGGATCTACGACGGCGCCGACGAGGTCCACCGCAACGTCGTCGCCCGTCACGAGCTCGGCAGGCACGGGTACGGGCGGAAGAGCTGAACCGGTGCCGATTCCCCTCCTGTTGCTCCTCGCCCTGCCTGCGTCCGGCAAGTCGGAGCTCCGCCGCTATCTCGACCTGCTGGACGAGCACGACCGTCTCGAGCTGGGGCTGGGACCCACCGTGCAGCTCGACGACTACCCGTACGTGGCGCTGATGCGGGCGATCTCCCGGAGATTGCTGGCCGGCGGGCGCCACCCGGTGTTCTTCGCCTCGGACGATCTGCCGTTCGCCGACCCGCGGGATTGGCTCACGCTGATCCACCTGCTCAACGAGGACCACCAATCGGTCGTCCAGGGAGCGACACTGCCAGACGATCCGGGCCGGTGGATCCTCGACCGTCTGGACAGGGCCCGGACCCTCGCCGGGGCTCCGGCCCTGACCGATGGGCTCCCCGGAGACGCAACGGCTGTCCTGGTCGACGCGTGCAGGTCGCCAGGATCCGACATCGCCGCCGCCCTCGTCAGCCGGCGATGCACCGAGGGTTCGACGATCGTCGTGGAATTCGCCCGGGGTGGCCCCCGGGGCTCGGCGATGCCGCTCCCCCATCCCCACGGGTACGTTCACTCGCTCGCCGCGCTCTCGCCGGCGATCCTCGACCACGCCGCGGCCCTCTACATCCGGGTTACCCCCGAACAGAGCCGCGCGAAGAACCTGGAGCGGGCGCGCCCGGACGGCGAAGGATCGATTCTCCACCACGGCGTACCCGAGACCGTCATGGACCGCGACTACGGCACCGACGACTTCGTCTGGCTGCTCGAGACGTCCGATCGGCGCGGCACGATCCGCATCGAGAGGGACGAACGCGCCTTTCGCCTGCCCGCCGCAGTGTTCGACAACCGGGAGGACCTCACGACCTTCCTGCGCGACGACCCTGAGACCTGGCCTGCGGAAATGGTGACAGCACTGCATGCCAGGCTGCGGGCGGCACTCGCAGCCCTTCGGCCGTGACGGGGCGACGGGCGATCAACCGTCGACCAGCGAGCGGGATGCGGCGTTGTGCAGGACCGTCAGCCGTTCGGGGTCGATCGTCTCCACCTGTCCGGCGGTGACCACCGCCCGCCCGTGCACCCAGGTCTCGTCGACCTGAACAGGGGCGCACAGCATCAGCGCCGCCACGGGATCATGGAGCGCACCGGCGAATTCCACCCGGTCGAGCTTCACGGCGAAGAAATCGGCCGCCTTCCCCACCTCGAGCGAGCCGATATCGGGACGGCCCAGCACCGCCGCCCCTCCCCGGGTGGCGATCTCCAGTGCCTCGCGTGCCGGCATCACCACTCCCGGTCCCCGGTCAGGCGCGGGCGCCGCCGCCAGCCGGGCGAGCAGCATCGCCTGCCGTGCCTCGCCCAGCAGGTGGCTGCCGTCGTTGGAGGCAGAACCGTCGACACCCAGACCGGTTCGCACGCCGGCGTCTCTGTACGCCCGCACCGGGGCGATGCCGGAAGAAAGGCGCATGTTGGACGAGGGGCAGTGCGCCACCCCGGTCCCGCTGGACGCCATCCGTCGGATGCCGCCGGCATCGACCCACACGCCGTGGGCGAACCACACCTCGTCGCCCAGCCAGCCCACCGACTCGGCGTAGTCGAGAGGCCGCATGCCGAACGACTCGAGGCAGAACCGCTCCTCGTCGATCGTCTCGGCGAGGTGGGTGTGCATCGTCACCCCGAAGGATCTGGCCACTTCGGCGGACGCGGCCATCACCTCGCGGGTCACCGAGAACGGCGAACAGGGAGCCACGACGATGCGGGTCATCGCCCCCGGTGCAGGATCGTGGAACTCGGTGATCACCCGAACGGTGTCGGCGAGGATGGCGTCTGCCTCCTCCACGACCGAGTCCGGCGGAAGACCGCCGTCGCTCTCCCCCAGGCTCATCGACCCCCGGGATGCGTGAAGACGCAGACCCACCTGGCGGGCGGCCTCGATCTGGTCATCCAGCCGCGACCCGTTGGGAAACAGATACAGGTGGTCGGACGCGGTGGTGCAGCCGGACCGGGCCAGCTCGACCAGACCGAGCTGGGTCGACAGACGGATGTGATCGGGCGTCATCCGCGCCCAGATGGGATAGAGCGCCTTCAACCACTCGAACAGGCCGGCGTCCTGGGCGGCGGGAACCGCCCTCGTGAGCGTCTGGTAGAGGTGATGGTGGGTGTTGACGAGCCCGGGAGCCGCAACGTGGCCGGAGAGGTCGAGGACTTCGTCGGCAGAGGCGGGGAGCTCCGAAGTCGGTCCGACCGCTTCGATCCAGCCGTCACGGGCGAACAGCCCTCCGTCGACGATCTCCCGACGATCGGCGTCCATCGTGACGAGGACGGCGGCATTCTTCACCAGCAGCGTCGACATGGAGCCACGGTATGGCCCGGCTGTCCGGGCGGGGAGGGACCGACGGCCCTTCCGGCCGAAGCCCTCGTGCGAGACAGGGTCGACCGGGGACGGCGGGCGCAGCTACAGCTTGTACCCGAACTGGCGGAGCAGGCCCTTCCGGGCCACGACATCCTCTTCGGTCTCGACCCCGAGCGGGGACCCGCCGTCGACCACCCCGATGATCCCCCTGCCCTGGTCGGTCTCGGCCACCAGCACCTCCACAGGATTGGCGGTGGCGCAGAAGATCCGACACACCTCCGGCACGGCTTTCACCGCGTTGAGCACGGACACCGGGAACCCGTTGCGAAGGAAGACGATGAAGCTGTGGCCGGATCCGACGGCTACGGCATTGCGGACCGCCAGTTCGACGAGGTCGTCGGCGTTGCCCGAACGGCGCACCAGGCGCGGGCCGGACGCCTCGCAGAAGGCGAGCCCGAATTCGAGCGAGCCGGACGATTGGGCGAGCACCTCGTGCAGGTCCTCCACCGTCTTGATGAAGTGGCTCTGCCCCAGGATCAGGTTGAGCTCTTCGGGGTTCTCGATCGGGACGGATTGGATCTCCATGGCCCAAACGTAGTCCCTGCCGGTACCCGGCCATGGGTCATGGGTCCCTGGTCATCTGACCACCGGCCCTGCCGCGTGTGCGGGACTGCGCATAGGGTTGAGCCGAGAGACACAGAGCGGAGGTGTGTGCGTGGAGTCGTTTGCACGCGGGCTGCCGAAGGCCGAGTTGCACGTTCACATCGAGGGGACCCTCGAGCCGGAGATGGTGTTCGATCTGGCACGACGGAACCGGATGGAGCTCCGGTACGACTCGATCGAGGCACTGCGGGCGGCATACGAGTTCACCGACCTCCAATCGTTCCTCGACGTCTACTACGAGGCGGCCGGCGTGCTGTTCGACACCGAGGACTTCCACGACATGACGTGGGCGTATCTTCGGCGGGCGGCGGCAGACGGGGTCGCTCGCGCCGAGGTCTTCTTCGACCCCCAGACGCACACGGAGCGAGGGGTGCCGTTCGCCACGGTGGTCGAGGGGATCGGGTCGGCGCTCGACCGGGCCGAACTCGAGCTGGGCATGTCGACCGGCCTGATCCTGTGTTTCCTCCGCCACCTTCCCGCCGAGAAGGCGATGGAGACCCTCCAACAGGCGGAGCCGCACCTGGACCGCCTCCTGGGGGTTGGACTCGACTCGTCCGAAGTGGGGTTCCCACCCGAGTTGTTCGTCGATGCGTTCGGCCGGGCCCGTTCGCTCGGGCTCCGGGTGGTGGCCCACGCCGGGGAAGAGGGTCCTCCGGAGTACGTGTGGCAGGCCCTCGACCTCCTCGGCGCCGAACGGATCGAACACGGCGTCAGGAGCATGGAGGATCCGGCGCTCGTCGAACGGCTGGCACGGGACCGAGTTCCGCTCACCGTATGTCCGCTCTCGAACGTGCGGCTGAAGGTGGTCGACCGCGCCGAGGACCACCCGCTGCGCAAGATGCTCGAGGCCGGGCTCAACGTCTCGATCAACTCGGATGATCCCGCCTACTTCGGTGGCTACATCGGCGACGCCTACCTCCAAACCGCCCGGGCGCTGGATCTGTCGGAGGGACAACTGGCGACGGTCGCACGCAACTCGCTCGAGGCCTGTTTCGTCTCCGACGCCGAACGGGCCGCCCTGACTGCGCGCCTCGACGACTACCTGGGCGCCCGCCCGGCGGGTGCCGAAGGGGAGTAGCGATGTCTGCGATCACTCCGGGACTGGTGTGCGCCCATCATCACCTCTACTCGACGCTGGCCAGAGGCATGCCGCCTCCGCCGCGCACACCGCATGGCTTCGGCGAGATCCTCGAACTCGTCTGGTGGAGGCTCGATACGGCCCTCGACCTCGAGATGATCAGATGGTCGGCGATGCTCGGGGCGCTGGAGGCTCTCGAACACGGGACCACCGCCATCGTCGACCACCACGAGTCCCCCAACGCCATCGAAGGGAGCCTGGAGGTGATTGCGGACGCCTGCGCCGAGGTCGGTGTGCGGGTCGTGTGCGCCTACGGAGTCACCGATCGTCACGGGCCAAACGGGGCACTGCGCGGACTCGAAGAGAACCGGCGGTTCATCGCAGGCGGAGGCCGGGGCCTGGTGGGGGTTCACGCCGCCTTCACCTGCACCGATGACACGCTGGTCGCAGCCGCCGAGATGGCGGCCGGGCTCGGAGTCGGGGTGCACATCCATGTGTGCGAGGGCGAAATCGATCGAGAGGCCCCCGACCGCCTCCGGCGGCTCACCACAGACGATTGGGTGCTCGCCCACGGTGTCCACCTCTCCGAGGAGTCCGGACTGGCCGGGACCGTCGTGCACAACCCTCGATCGAACCTGAACAACGCCGTGGGCTACGCCCACCCTTCGCGATTCGCCAACCCCGTCGCCCTCGGATCGGACGGGATCGGCGCGGCGATGCTCGAGGAGTTCGGACTGGCCTACGTCCTGGCGCGCAGCCACGACATCACCACCGAACCCTCCACCGCCTGGCAGTGGCTCGAGAACGGCTGGCTCCTCGTCCCTGAGGCCCGGTCAGACGTCGTCGAATGGGGCTATGCGCCGATGGACCCCTGGCACGTGGCGTTCACCCCGGGGATCAGACCGCTGCGGATCACCGTCGACGAAGAAGTGGTGTTCGAGAACGGGCGTCCGACCCGCGTCGACGCATCCGAGATCAGGGCGAAGGCCGCCGAACAGGCCAGACGGCTGCATGCCCGACTGCTGTGAGGAGATCACGATGAACCCGATGCATCGCGGCCCGCTGTCCCCCTATCCGCTCGAGGTCCTGCTCGGGCGGGTGGCGCATGAATGGGGGACCAGGCATCGGATCTTCGACCTCCCCACCGGCCGCTTCTACCACGCCGACCCGGCCCACGACCTCTCGATCCACCTCGGTGCTCGCAGCGCTTCCACCCCCCTGGGTCCGGCCGCAGGGCCCCACACCCAGCTCGCCCAGAACTTCGTGCTTGGGTGGCTGGCAGGCGCCCGGGTGTTCGAGGCCAAGACCGTGCAGGTCCTCGACGAGCTCGACATCGAACGACCGTGCATCGACATGGAGGCCGAAGGCTACAACGTCGAATGGAGCCAGGAGCTCACCCTCGAACAGTCGCTCCTGGAGTACGTCAAGGCCTGGATGATGCTCGATATCCTGCGCCGCTGGCCGGAGCTGTGGCCGATCGTGGGCCGCGTGCCGGGACCACACGTCTTCGACATGTCGGTGGGCTACGACCTCGCAGGGATCCGTTCGCCGCGGGTGGCCGAATTCATCAGGGGCATGCTGGATGCATCGGCGGTGATCGACGGGCTGCGATCGCACATCCCTGAGCCCTTCCAGCTCTTCCACGACCACTCCTTCGAGACCCAGCTCGTCACGGCCGCCACCGTCTCGACGTTCCACGGTTGCCCCCCTGACGAGATCGAGGCGATCGCCCGTCACCTGATGGACGACTACGGCCTTGACGTCGTCGTCAAGCTCAACCCGACCCTGCTCGGATTCGACGACACGGCCCGCATCCTCCACGACAGGCTCGGATACGCCGGCGTCGAGCTCGACCCCGGCGCCTTCGCGGCCGATCTCCAGTTCGATCGCGCCATCGCGATGATCCCCTCCCTCGCCGCCCACGCCGCCGAGCGGGGGCTCCGCTTCGGAATCAAGCTCACCAACACGCTCGTGGTGGCGAACCATCGCGGCAGGCTGCCAGGCGACCGGATGTACCTTTCCGGTCCGCCTCTCCACGTCATCGCCATGACGCTGCTCGACCGTCTCGTGGATGCCCTGCCCGGCGTCTTCGACCTCGGCGAAGGCGACGGCGGCGTGGACGTGTCGTGGTCGGCCGGAGTCGACGCCGACAACTTCGCCGCGACCGCCGGTCTGGGACTCGGCCCGATCACTGCCTGCTCCCAGCTGCTCAAGCCGGGCGGCTACGGCCACCTGTCGGCGATGCTGAGGAAGCTCAACGAGGAGATGACGGCCGCCGCCATCCCCGACCTCGCCGGCTGGGTCGGCCATCAGCACGCCAGTGCCCGGCTGGCAGGTCATCGCGACGCCGTCGCCGCGTACGTCGCCTCCCTGGCCACCGCCGAAGGGGCGGCTCGATACGGCTCGACACGGGTGGCCCGCAGGCTCCGCCAGGTCGACCACGCCCTGGAGCTGTGGGGATGCGTGGCATGCAACGTGTGCGTGACGGTGTGCCCGAACGATGCCGTGCTCCACATCCGCACCCCCGAGACTCTGGGCGGCGTGTCAGACGCCAACTGGCAATACGTCGTGCTGGCCGAACTGTGCAACGAATGCGGAAACTGCACGACCTTCTGCCCCGAAGACGGCGAACCCTGGCTGGTCAAGCCGAGGCTGTTCCTCGACGAGGGCCGCTTTGCGGCCGACCCGGACGGGAGACCGGCGTTCCTGGTGGAGGCCGGTGCCGGAGGCTTCGCGGTGACGGCCTCCGACGGGTTCGATTCCCACGCCGGCTCCCTGACCGCCCTCCTCAACGACGATGAGGGATTGCCGTTCCGCCCGGAGACGCTGGAGGCGATCCTGGCCTGATCCCGGGATCAGGCCAGCGAGAAACCCTTGCGGTGGGGATGGAGCAGGCGGTCCTCGACGAAGCCGAGCGAACGGTACAGGGCGCGGGCCGGGTCATTCGACTCTCTCACCGAGAGGTGGACCCAGGTCGCACCGCGTGACAGGCCTTCCTGGATGGCCGCCGTCACCAACGCGCTCCCGAGGCCTCTACGCCGCGCCGACGGATCCACACCGAGGAAATCGATGTAGAGCGACCGGTCGTGCTGGAGTTCGGTGGCGACGTATCCGGCAATGCCGCGCTCTGTCCGGGCCACCAGGATCGCCCTTCGCCCGTCTGCCAGGGAGACCAGCCGATCGCCGGTGGTGTGGGTGCCGGGGAACAGCTCGTCGTGGAGGATCCCCACCGGCTCCCGGTCGGACTCCTCCATCGGGCGGATGACATGGTGCCGCTCGCGCCGGGCGGACACATCACGCAAGGACAGAAGTGCCGACCCCTCTTCGCGATGGAAGCCGTGCCGCTCGGCGAAGGCGGCCAGGATCGTCGACCGCGAATCGGAGACCATCTCCTCCTGCGGGTAGGCCAGCCCGGAAGCGGCGGCGTGATAGAGCAGGTCCGCTGCCTGGTCCCAGGCCGATCCGTGCTCGACGAATGGACCCCACCACCACACCCGGCCCAGGTCGGGATCGGTCTCTCCCAGAAGCCAACCAACCACCCGGTCGCCCGACCACGCCGTCCACGTCCGGTCCGTCCAGTTGTCGACGTCGCCGATCTCGGCGGCGATCACCGTTGCGCGCACGCCGACATAGGCGATGTGGCGCTGAGGGTCGGACTGGCAGGCAGAGGCGAGCTCGGAGAGCGCTTCGATCTGGTCTTCGACCGCGGGTTGAACGCGCATCCGCCAAGGATGCCATCTCGGGTCCGACCGGACAGCGGACGCCCGGGCGAGGATTCGGACGATCCCCGGTTCGCCCACCCTGAGCAGATAGGCTCACCCGCCATGTTCTGCAGGTGGTGCGGCGCGACGATGGGCTACGTGCACGGCCATGCCGCCTGTCTCGACGGCGCTTGCGCGATGTTCGGGCTCAACCAGGACGAGTGCTGCTCCGGCGACACGGCCGCCACCTGTCCCACTCCGACATCCGCCGTCGCCTCGCGCATCCCCTCGGGCACCTCCTCGCCCGCCCGCTGACCGCCATCGAACGCCAGAACGGACCGATAGGCTGGTGTCAGCATGGACCAACCCCGCGGCGGATTCACTGACGAATGGCGGTCGATGGACCGGTGGCAGCAGGTCGTGCTGGTCTCGCTTGGCGCACTCGTCGTGGCGCTCGCCGCCATCGCCCTGGCGCTGGCCGGTGGCGGCGACGAACAGACCGCAGCTCCCGGGAGCACCGTGACCACCACCACGACCGCCACCTCGACGACCGCCACACCGTCGACCACGACCACCACGGAACCGCCCACCACCACCTCCACGGAACCGCCCACCACCACCACGATCGCCACGACCACCACGACCGTCGCTCCCGAGTCGGTCCTGACGATGCGGCCAGACGGGTTGGGTGAGGTTCTGTTCGGCGACGACGCAGACGCCGCGGTCGCCGCCCTATCCGCAGTGCTCGGCGAGCCTTCCGACGACACGGGATGGCTGACAGACGCCGAGACCTGCATCGGGTCCGAAGTGCGATTCGTCACGTGGGGGTCGCTGCGGGCGTTCTTCTCCGACGGCCCCAGCGATTGGGCTCCGGCGGGGGTGAGGCACTTCGCCAGCTACGACCAGTCCCCCGCCATCGGCAGTCCGCTGCTCGAACTGCAGACCACCGAGGGGGTCGGAATCGGAAGTCCGGTGGGCGACGTCCGTGCCATCTACGGCGATGACGCCGTGATCACGGGCGACCCGCTCTTCGGGGACCTGTTCCAGGTGGTCACCTCCGGGGCGGGCTACCTGTGGGGCCTGCTCACCGGACCGGATGCCACCGACACGGTTGCCTCGATCAGCGGTGGGTTCTCCTGCGGGGAGTGATCCGGGCCGTCGCATCGCCCCGGATCGACATCCACCGATCTTTCCTACACTGCGCTGCGTGTCCAGGACCCCGAGACTCCTTCTCGCGCTCGCGTTGATCGCAGCCGCCTGCGGCGAGGCCGTCGCCGAGACGACGACCACCACGACGACCACCACGACGACCACCGCTCCCACCACGACGACCACCACGACGACAACCACGACCACCACCCTGCCCGTCGACCCGGTGTCGCCGATCTCGGGGCTCCCGGTCGAAGACATCTCCATGCTCGACCAGCGGGCGTACCTGATCAAGGTCGACAACTCTCCCCCCGCCCGGCCCCAGACGGGCATCCTCGAGGCGGACGGCGTCATCGAACTCTCGGTCGAAGGCATCACGCGTCTGGCGGTGGTCCTCCACATGGGGAGCCCCGACGTGCTGGGTCCCGTCAGGTCGGCTCGACCCACCGACTACCAGCTCGCCCGTCTGATCGGTGCGCCCCTGGTGGTGTCCGGCGGACAGGATTGGGTCCTCGAAGACAACAGGCAGGGGGGCGCAGCCATCATCGGCGACCTCGGCCGCCCGCTCACCTTCCGCAGTTCCTCCCGGCGCGCACCGCACAACCTGTACCTCCGCACCGCCGAACTGCGAGACCTCGCCGACCGTCTCGACCTCCCGGCCGAAGCTCCCCAGGCGCTGTGGACATTCGGCCCTCTCCCCGCCGGGGCCGAGGACGCGACGGCCATCACCATGGACTTCTCTCCGTCGCTGGTGGCAGGGTGGACCTGGGACGGGACGAGATACCTGCGCACAACCAATGGGGTCGAGCACAAATG
The DNA here is from genome assembly GCA_036525795.1 of Acidimicrobiia bacterium. Lineage (GTDB taxonomy): Bacteria > Actinomycetota > Acidimicrobiia > Spongiisociales > ZC4RG35 > DATCZS01. The sequence continues at coordinate 64,990 of DATCZS010000123.1, forward strand.
GGTCGACTCGGAGGGCGTCGTCGACCAGATCGCAGCAGACACCCTCGTCGTGTTGTTCACAGGGACGTTCCTGCAGAGCGACCCGTCCGGGGGCCCTGCGCAGGCCGTCATCTCGATCGGCAGCGGGAGAGCGCTGGTGTTCGCCGGTGGTTCGGTCGTCGAGGGGCACTGGCAGCGACGCCGGGCAACCGACCCGTTCACGCTCACCACCGAGGACGGCGAAACCCTCGAGGTCCCGCCCGGGTTCCCCTGGATCTCGCTGTTCCCTCGCAACGGCGAGGTGTCGTGGTGAGCCTCGAGGCCTCCCGGCTCGCCCGCGAGATCCGGACCGCCGACCGGACCGCCCGGGACACGGTCGCCGGCGCCGTCACGGCCGCCCTGGCGCAACAGGAGCGCCTCAACGCCTCTGTCATGGTGGACGCCGACCGGGCCATAGAGAGAGCCGAGGAGATCGACGCCCTCATCGCCCGCGGCACCGACCCGGGACCTCTCGCAGGCGTCCCGATCGCCCTCAAAGACCTGATCGATCACGCCGGAAGGGTCACGACGTGCGGGTCGGCGTTCTACCGGCACGAAGCCGACCGTTCCGCCACCGTCGTCGAGCGCCTCGAAGGAGCCGGCGCGGTCATCATCTCGCGAACCGGCCTCCACGAATTCGCATACGGGTTCTCCTCGGAGAACGACTGGTTCGGCCCTGTGCGCAACCCTCTCGATCCGACGCTCTCCCCGGGAGGCTCGAGCGGCGGATCGGCCGCGGCCGTCGGCGGCGGGCAGGTGCCGATCGCCATCGGGACCGACACGGGCGGATCCGTTCGAGTCCCCGCTGCACTCTGCGGCGTGTTCGGCCTCAAGGTGACGCATGGCAGGGTTCCGCTCACCGGGGTGTTCCCCCTGGCGCCGTCGCTGGACACCGTGGGCCCGATCGCCGGGTCGGTGGCCGATCTCGCGCTGGCATATGGGGTGATGGCGGGCCACGACCCCGCCGATCCCTGGTCGCGCCCCCAGCCCGTGGTCTCCCCCGGACCTGCCCGGGACGACCTCCGCGGGCTCCGGGTGGCCATCCCCGTTCCCTGGATCGACGAGGCGCCGGTCGACGATCACGTGGCGACCGCCTTCGTCCGGGCGATGGCCGCGTTGACCGAACTGGGGGCGACCGTCGAGGAGTTCGACGACCCCCAGCTCGCTCCTCCCGGCATGATCCACGCTCTGGTCGCCGGGGAGGCCGCCTCTGTCCACCGGGAGTGGCTCGGCGAAGAGCGCCCGTACGGCGACGAGGTTCGCAGCCGCCTGGAGGAGGCCATGGCGGTGACCCTCGACGAATACGTGGCTGCAACCGCCTGGCGAGCCGGAGTTCAGGCCCGGGCGGCCTCCGCGTTCGGAACGTTCGACCTGTTCGCCACCCCGGCAACGGGTGCGACCCGCAAGGTCATCGGTGAGCCGACCATCCCGGTCCAGGATCGAGACGTCTCCTACCGGCCCGTGCTGTCCTACTTCTCCGCACTGGTGAACTCGATGGCGTGCCCCGCCATCGTCGGGCCACTCGACGCTCCGTCCGTACCCCCGCCGGCCCTCCAGTTGATCGGTCCCCGGTGGTCCGAGCACCGCCTCCTCGAGGTCGCCGCCACCCTGGAGCGGCACGGAATCATGGTCAGGCCGGGCGCAGCGCCGGAAGCGCCTGCCTAGCCCCGAGAGTGTTTACACTGGCCGTCGCCGGAGGTTCGATGGTACGGGTGGAGCCCGGCGCAGTCGACTGCCAGGACGGCCTTCAACACACATCCGATATCGCCCCGGGTTCACACGCGCATGTATCCACAAGGAAGTGATTGGAAGTGAGTGACAACACCGTCACCATCGACACGCCAACCGACGTCGAGGAGATCGACAAGGTCGTAATTCGACTGGCCGGGGACTCGGGCGACGGAATGCAGCTCGCCGGCAGCCGGTTCACAGATGCCTCGGCGGCGTTCGGCAACGATCTCGCCACCCTTCCGAGCTTCCCCGCCGAGATCCGGGCCCCTGCCGGCACCTTGCCGGGCGTGAGCTCGTTCCAGGTGCAGATCGCCGACTTCGACATCCTCACCGCAGGGGACCAGCCGGACTGTCTCGTGGCCATGAATCCGGCCGCGTTGAAGGCGAATCTCGCCGACCTCCGTCAGGGCGGCACGCTGATCGTCAACGAAGACGCCTTCGAGGAGCGCAACCTCACCAAGGCCGGGTACGAGGCAAACCCCCTCGAGGACGGAACGCTCACCGGCTACAAGGTCATCTCGGTGCCGATGGAACGGCTCACCAAGGAGGCAGTGAAGGACAGCGGCGTCTCCGGGCGCGACGTCCTGCGCTCGAAGAACATGTTCGCGCTCGGTCTCCTCGCCTGGCTCTACCAACGGCCCCAGGATCCGACCATCAAATGGGTCGAGAGCAAGTTCGGCAAGCGCCCCGAGGTGGCCGAGGCGAACATCCTCGCCTTCAAGGCCGGATACACATACGGACTGGCCACCGAGGCCATCAAGACGACATACATTGTCAAGCCCGCCGCTCTGGAGCCGGGTACCTACACCAACGTCACGGGGAACACCGCGCTGGCCTGGGGGCTCGTCGCCGCCGCCCAGGCGGCCAACCTGCCGCTCTTCTACGGCACCTATCCGATCACCCCGGCGTCGGACATCCTGCACGAGCTGTCCAGACACAAGAACTTCGGCGTGAGGACGTTCCAGGCCGAAGACGAGATCGCGGGCGTGGGTGCGGCGATCGGCGCCTCGTTCGGAGGGAGCCTGGCAGTCACCGGTTCATCCGGTCCGGGAATCGCGCTGAAGAGCGAGGCGATCAGCCTGGCGCTCATGACCGAACTGCCTCTCATCGTGATCAACGTCCAGCGCGGCGGCCCATCCACCGGCCTCCCCACCAAGCCGGAGCAATCGGATCTTCTCTTCTCCCTGTTCGGACGCCACGGCGAATCACCCCTTCCGGTGCTCGCCGCCGCCTCGCCCTCCGATGCGTTCGACATCGCCATCGAGGCGGCCCGCATCGCCCTGAAGTACATGACCCCGGTGATCCTGCTGTCGGACAACCTGATCGCCAACGGATCCGAGCCGTGGCGTCTCCCCGATCTCGAGGCGTTGCCTGACATCAGCGTTCCCTTCGCCACCAGGCCCAACGGCCCCAACGGGACGTTCCTGCCGTACCTGCGCGATCCCGAGACCTTCGCCCGGCCATGGGCCGTGCCAGGCACGGCGGGGCTCGAGCATCGTATCGGTGGTCTCGAGAAGGCCGAAGTCACCGGAAACGTGTCGTACAACCCGGACAACCACCAGCTGATGACGGACACGAGGGCCTGGAAGATCGATCACATCGCCGCCGACATTCCCCCGGTGGAGATCGTCGGAGACGAGGACGCCAAACTCCTCGTCCTGGGCTGGGGATCCCAGCTCGGCGTCATCCGGGCGGCGGCGCGGCGAGTGAGGAATCGCGGCGAGAAGGTTGCCACCGCCCATCTGCGTCACCTCCACCCCCTCCCCGCCAATCTCGGCGAGGTTCTCGCTCGCTTCGAGCGAGTCCTCATTCCCGAACTCAACAGCGGGCAGTTGCGGTTCCTGATTCGCGCCAGATACCTGGTTCCGGCGGAAGGCCTCAACAAGGTCGCCGGCGTTCCGTTCAAGATCCACGAACTCGAAGAAAAGATCCTGGAGATGTTGAAATGACGGCCTCCACCTACACCCGCTCCGACTTCCAGACCGATCAAGAGGTCCGGTGGTGTCCCGGATGCGGCGACTACACGATCCTCGCCTCGGTACAGAACTTCCTCGCCGGACTGGGGGTGGAGCGCGAGAAGATGGTGTTCGTCAGCGGCATCGGGTGTTCCTCGCGTTTCCCGTACTACGTGAACACCTACGGGATGCACTCCATCCACGGCCGGGCACCGGCGATCGCATCCGGCCTCGCCTCCAGTCGGCCGGACCTGTCGGTGTTCGTGATCACCGGCGACGGCGATGCCCTCTCGATCGGCGGGAACCACCTCATCCACGCCCTGCGGCGCAACGTCAATCTGAAGATCCTGTTGTTCAACAACCAGATCTACGGCCTCACCAAGGGTCAGTACTCGCCGACGTCCGAAGTCGGGAAGCGCACCAAGTCCACCCCGCTCGGTTCGATCGACTACCCGTTCAACCCGGTCAGTCTGGCGATCGGCGCCGAGGCCTCCTTCATCGCCAGGACCATCGACATGGATCGACCCCACACCCAGGAGATGCTGGAGGCGGCATATCGCCACCGGGGTTCGGCATTCATCGAGATCTACCAGAACTGCAACGTGTTCAACGACAAGGCGTTTCTCCAGCTCACGGGCAAGGCAGAGCGCGTGGTCAATCGGATCGACCTCGAGCCTGGGAAGCCGATCGTGTTCGGACCGGACGACTCGAAGGCCGTCGTGTTCCGCGACGGCAGTGCGCAGATCGTGGATCGGGCATCGGTGGCGGACTCCGAGATCCTGGTTCACGACCCCAGCCGCCCCGACCCGACCGTCGCGTTCGCGTTGAGCCGGCTCTCCCACGGCCCGTACGGCCCAACCCCGATCGGCGTGTTCCGGGACGTCCCCCGCCCGACCTACGAGGACACGATGCAGCACCAGCTGGTCGATGCCCAGGCCAAGAAGGGGCCGGGCGACCTCGCAGCGCTCATCCGGTCCCAAGGGACCTGGGAAGTCTCCTGAACGCCGCTCTCTGAGGCGAGCCGGACCCGGCTTCCAACCGGCGCCGATTGCGCGTCATCCGCCCCTCCCGGGTGCTTGGATGACAGCAACGAGACGGAGGAAGCATGGACTTCAACGCCATCTGGGCGAGGGTGCAACGGGCGATCCGACTGGAGCCGGGGGTGTACGCCGAGATAGGAGGCGACCAGAAGGCCACCGCTGAAGCACTGGCCGTCGCCATCGGCGCGTCTCTGATCAGCGGTCTTGGGTCCATCCTCCCCGGGGGGGCCGCATTCGGCTTCGGTTCGTGGGTATTCGCCGGGGTGGTCGGCGTTCCCATCGGCCTCGCCATCGGCACAGGCTTTCTCTGGCTGGTCTCGCGGCTGTTCGGAGCGAGAGGCGAGTACATCAACCTGTTCAGAGGGCTCGGATATGCCTCGGCTCCCCAGGCACTCGGCTTCATCCCGTTGATCGGGATCGTGGGCTCCATCTGGTCGCTGGTTCTCGCGATCCGGGCGGTGAAGGAGACCCAGAGCGTCAGCGACGGTCAGGCGATCGCGATCGTTCTCATCCCGGTGGTGATCAGCGTCATCCTCTTCGTCCTGATCGCCGCCGCCGCCTTCGTCGCGTTCCTCGGGTTCGCCGACTCGTGACCTGATCTCACGCGAGCGCCACCAATTCGAGCATGGACTCGTCGAAGAAGTGGACCTCGCCTTCGGGCATCATCAGGGCCCGGTCCGGCCCGAGTCTGGCCACGAAGTCGGTGTCGTGGCTCACGAGCACGATGGTGCCCGGATATCCGCCGAGGGCATCGAGCAGAGCGTCCTTCGCCTGCGGATCGAGGTTGTTGGTCGGCTCGTCGAGCAACAACACGTTGGGTCGCGACAGCATCAGCATCGCCAGGGCGAGCTTGGTCTTCTCCCCGCCAGACAGGGTGGAGGCATCCTGATCCACCTTGTCGGATAGCAGGAAGCGTCCCAGGAGCGTGCGGAGCTGAAGGTCGGGGAGCCCTCCCACCCGACGCATGTGCTCGAGCACGGTCGTCCCGGCGGCGATCTGCTCGTGCTCCTGCGCGTAGTAGCCCAGCGCCGCCTTGTGCCCGAGCCGCACCTCGCCGAGGTCGGACGTCTCGACGCCCGCCAGGATGCGCAGCAGCGTGGTCTTGCCGGCACCGTTCAGACCCATGATCATCAGCCGCTCGCCCCGTTCGAGCGCGACTGCAACGTCCACGAACACCAGGTTGTCTCCGTAGGACTTGGCGAGGCCCGCCGCCTCCAGCGGGGTTCTGCCCGAGGGCTCCGGATCGGGGAAGCGGACCGTCACCCCCCTCCCTCGCTTCTGCACCTCGACCAGGTCGCGCTTGAGGCGCTCGGCGCGCGTCTCCATCGCCCTCGCCCGCTTGGCCATCTTCTCGGTCGAGCCCTTGAATCGCCTCACGTTCTCCTCGAGACGGGCGATGGTCGCCTGCTGGTTGCGGCGCTCCTTCTCACGTTGGAGCCTGCGACGCTCGCGTTCTGCCAGGTAGAAGCTGTAGTTGCCCGTGTACCGCTCGATCTGCTGGTTCTCGAGAGCCAGGACCGACGTGATGCCCTCGTCCAGCAACGGCAGGTCGTGTGACACCACCAGGAGTGCCCCTCGATACTCGTTCAGGTACGACACGAGCCAGGCCTTGGCGTCGAGGTCGAGGTGGTTGGTGGGCTCGTCGAGCAGCATCACCTCGGTCTCGGCGAAGAGAATCCTCGCCAGCTCCACCCGCCTCCGCTGCCCCCCGGACATCGTCGCCACAGGCTGGTCCAACTCGTCGTTGCCGAGCCCGAGGCTGGCGGCCGTGCGTTTGGCCTCGGCCTCTGCAACGAACCCGCCCTTCGCCTCGAACTCGTCCTGGAGGCGGGAGAACCTGGCGATGGCCCTGTCGCGCGCCTCGCCGTCGAGACGCTCGATCTTGTGACGGGTGTCCTCGATCTTGCGCTGCATCGCGCCGATCTCCCGGGCCGCCAGGACCCGCTCGAGCGCCGTCATCAGGGGATATTCGAGGTCGGGAAGGGCCGCCTCCTGGGAGAAGTACCCGAGATTCCCCGAACGGGTGACCGTCCCGGACGTCGGTGGGCGGAACCCGACCAACGTCCGCATGAGGGTGGTCTTGCCTGCACCGTTTCGACCCACCAGCCCGACCTTGTCTCCCGGTTGCACGCTGAAAGAAACCTCGTCGAGCAGCACACGAGGACCGACGTCGATGCGGAGATCACGGACGATGAGCATTGCCCGAGCCACGGTACTCGGATGCCGCCGCCGGAATGCTGGAGGCGGAGGCGGCTACGCCAGCGCCTCGGCCAACGCGTCGATGGTCTTGTCGATCTGTGCGTCGGTGATGACCAATGGGGGGCACATGGCGAGCGCGTTGCCGAGCGGCCTCACGATCACGCCACTGTCGAGGAGCGCATTGCGCACCGCAGCCGCGTTCTTCGACTCGGGCAACTCGACGGCCCACACCGCCCCTTCTCCCCGCACCTCCGTCACGAGGTCGTCACCCGCCAGGCTGTCGAGTCCCGCTTTCAGACGGCTCCCCACGTGGGTCGCGCGATCGAGCAGTCCGTCCCGTTCCTGGATCTCGATGGCGGTGAGGCCTGCGGTCGCGGCGAGAGGATGACCCGAATAGGTGTAGCCGTGACGGAGCAAGAACTCGTCGTCGGATTCGAGCGGCTCGACCACGGTCGGTCCGAGGATCACCCCGCCCAGTGGGATGTACCCCGAGCTGACGGCCTTGGCGAAGGTGATCATGTCCGGGGTCACGCCGTAGTGCTGGGCTCCGAACCACTTCCCCAATCGACCGAACCCGCATATCACCTCGTCGAAGATCAGGAATGCCCCATGCTCGTCGCACAGGCGCCGCACTCCTTCGAGGAATCCTTCCGGCGGTGGGTAGACGCCACCGGCACCCTGGAGCGGTTCGGTCAGGACGGCTGCGATCCGGTCACCGTGCTGGGTGAATTCCCGGGTGATCGCCTCGAGATCGCCCACCGCCACAGGGGTGACATCGCCCACCACCGGACCCCAGCCCTCCCGGTTGGGGGCGATGCCCTGAGCAGACGTGCCACCGAAGTTGGTCCCGTGATAGCCGCGCTCGCGGCTGAGCACGATCGTCTTCTCGGGATGTCCGGCAAGCCGCTGGGCAGCCCGCGCCAGCTTGATGGCGGTGTCCACCGCCTCAGATCCGGAACACCCGAAGAACACCCGGGAGCGATCGAACGGGGAGAGCTCTGCAATCCGGGAGGCGAGGCGGTCGCTCGGCTCGTTGGTGAAGGGGGAGAACGTGTGATACGAGGCGAGTGTCGCTGCCTGCGCCGAGATCGCCTCGACCATCTCGCGGCGACCGTGCCCCACATTCATGTACCAGAGACTCGCCATGGCATCGACGTAGCGGTTGCCCTGGTCGTCCCAGATCTCGGCTCCCTCGCCGCCCACGATGTTGATGAAGGAGGTCTGCGTCGGAGGACTGAAAGGATGCAGGAAGGCCGGAGTCGTCATGCGCGCAGCATAGGCCTGGCACGCCTGCGGGGACCGACTTCAGGGCACTCGCCACCAGATGGTCACGAGCTCACGCTGTTCGTCCCCCACGTAGAGCCGGCCGTCGACCTCGGTGAGGTCGAGCACCGCGTCGAGCTCCGTCCAGCGGTCGCGGGGAAGGACCAAGCGCCGCCCGAACACCTCCCTCAGCTCGTCCATGCTCTCGAAGTACAGCCCGCCCTGTCTGGTCCACCGATCGACATTGGGCGAACGCCCGATCAGGGCAGCCACCACCTCCGCGAGGAGGTCGGCGGTCGGACCGCTGGGGCGGTCGAGCCCGTGAAGGATCCGGTAGTACGGTGCCAAACCGGCCCACGGGTGCCGATCGCTCAACTCGAGCGCCACGCCCACCCCGGCACGGTCGATCATGGCCTCCAGGAAGGGAACGATGTCCCAGACGTCGTACACCACGTGGGCGCTCATCACGACGTCGGCGGGTTCCACCGTCTCCGCAGCCTCCGGCCACGGCAGCGGCACCACCTCGACTGCGACCCCCAGCGCGGCCGCCTCCTCGGCCAGTCCGGCCGCCATGCCCGGATCGGGCTCGACTGCCGTCACACGACATCCGGCCACGGCGAGCGGCAGCGATGCCCTCCCCCGCCCGGCCCCGACGTCGAGCACCGATCCCGCCGCCCCGACCAGGGATCTGACCACCTTGGTGGTGTGCGGCTCGGGAGCGTCGGCCGCCACCGCCGAGCGCCGCTTCCAGAACCGTTGTGGCCAGCCATACGGCGACTCGTCGACACCGGCCAGGAGCTCGTCGGGAATCCGCCACGCCTCCAGCTCCGATCGCCAGCGTTCCGCCGGCGTCATTCCCCCTCTGCCCCGGCCGTGCGCCCCCCCAGCTCGCGGTCGAGCAACAGCAGAGCGGCGCCGTTGCCTTCGATCATCCGCAGCTGTGCGAGCAACTCCGAGATGGCAGCCTCCTCTTCGACCTGCTCCGCGAGGAACCATTGGAGCAGCGGGAAACTGGCGGCGTCCGCCGCGGCCGACGCCTCCTGGTACAACTCGCCGATGGCCTGAGTCACCCGGCGCTCCTGCTCCAGGGCGACGGCGAACACATCTGCCGGCGATTCGAACCCGCCCGCCGGGGCGGGAAGAGGCCCGAGCTGCACCACGTTTCCGCGATCCAGGACATAGTCGAAGAACTTGAGGGCGTGCACCCGCTCCTCTTCGGACTGGACCCGCATCCACGACGCAAACCCCGACAGACTCCGATCCTCGAAATAGGCGGCCATCTGCAGGTAGGCATTCGACGATTCGAGTTCCAGGTCGATCTGGGTGTTGAAGGCGTGGGCGAGAGATTGGGGCATTTCCATGGGACCCACGATATCCCGTGGCGATCGGCAGGGCGCCTGCCGAGCCGGGCTCTGCACTCAGCCATCAGCCTCAGGACTCAGGACTCGAGACTCGAGACTCAAGACTCAAGACTCGAGACTCGAGACTCGAGACTCGAGACTCAGAACTCGGGATCAGCCGCTGACACCGGCCCGCGCGAGGCGTAGGTTGGAGAGGTGACGCGCACGTTCCTCGCCCCGGACACGGTCGGGACCGAGTACTGGCACGTGCTGGAGGACGGACGGATCCAATGCGACCTCTGTCCCCGCGAGTGCAAGCTCCCCCAGGGAGGGCGCGGTCTGTGCTTCGTGCGGGCCAGAATGCGCGACGAGATCGTGCTCACCACCTATGGACGATCGAGCGGCTTCTGCATCGACCCGATCGAGAAAAAACCCCTCAACCACTTCCTACCCGGCACCTCGACACTGTCCTTCGGGACGGCCGGCTGCAACCTCGCCTGCCGCTTCTGTCAGAACTGGGACATCTCCAAGGCGCGGGAGACCGACATCCTCTCGGATCGGGCCGACCCGGACACCGTCGCCGAGGTCGCCGAACGGATGGGATGCCGGAGTGTGGCATTCACCTACAACGATCCCATCGTCTTCCTCGAGTACGCGGTCGACGTCGCGCGGGCATGCCGTGACCGCGGGATCGCCACAGTGGCGGTGACCGCCGGATACGTCCACCCTCTGCCCAGGCACCAGTTCTTCTCCGAGATGGATGCCACCAACATCGATTTGAAGTCCTTCGACGAGGACTTCTACCGCCGGGTCTGTGCAGGCCACCTCCGACCGGTCCTGGAGACCCTCGAGTACGTCCGGTGGGAAACCAGCACCTGGCTCGAGATCACCGCGCTTCTCATCCCCGGCCTCAACGACTCCGACAAGGAGATCGACGGCATGACGCGTTGGATCCGCGAGCACCTGGGAAGCGACGTACCGCTCCATTTCTCGGCTTTCCACCCGGCGTTCAAGCTGATGGACCGCCCCTCCACTCCGCCGGGCACGCTCACCCGGGCCCGGAGGATGGCGCTCGAAAACGGGCTCAGGTATGTCTACACGGGCAACGTCCCCGACCCCGAAGGCCAGTCCACCTTCTGTCACGGGTGCGGATCGGTTCTCATCGGGCGCGACTGGTACGACATCACAAGCTGGAATCTGACCGAGAACGGGACGTGTCCGAATTGCGGTGCCGGGTGCGTGGGTGTGTTCGAGTCGGAGCCGGGGACGTGGGGAAACCGGCGGCTTCCGGTCGACATCCATCGCGGCTCGGGTCAGACCTCCGAGACGAACGCGAACGCTCCGTAGCCGACCACCCGTTCGCGGTCTCCTTCGGTGTCACCGGAGGACCGCAGGTCGAGCCGACGGCATTCCCACCCGCGACGCCCGCTCGCCCGAAGCAGGGCGGCGATTGCCGTTCGCCCGCAGGCAGAACCAGGACCGAGGCTCTCCGGTCGACCGCGTTCGATCGACTCCGCCGTCGCCTCGTCGCGCCGGCGGGCCCGCTCGTAGGGCAGGTAGTGGGACAGATCGGAGCTGATCACGACCAGCGTGTCCGGGTCCTCGTCCAGGACCCGGTCGATGACGTTCGCTCCCGGGGCGTCGTCTTCGTCGCCGCTGAGCACGGGCAGAGCCGAGAATCCGGGGGCGAGCACCGCCGTCAGAAAGGGAAACTGCACTTCGAGGGAGTGCTCTGCGAGGTGCGGCCGATCAGATCGCACCACTCCGGCGACCTGTTCGGCAGCGGCGCGCATGCGTTCGTCGACCGGAACCTCGCCGAGCGGCCCGGAGAAGGCGGAGGCTTCGGGCACCGCCACCCCGCCGAAGACGTCGAAATGCGACGGCCCCAGCAGCATCACCTTGCGGTAGCGATCGGAATGGAGACGAAGGAGGGCGTAGGCGGAGGCAGCCGTCGGCCCTGAGTACCGGTATCCCGCGTGCGGAACGATCACTGCGCGGGGAGGCCCGATCGCGCCGGGCTCGACTTCGTCGAGCAGGCGCTCGACGAGGCGTCGGAGCTGCACCGGGTCGGACGGGTAGAAGAGCCCCGCAACCGCCGGGTTCCGTGCGCGCCGGGCCTCGACGCTCATCACCCACCTCCACGTTCACCATACGCCGGCAGGTGGCGCGTCACGAGAGAGGGGGAGAGAGAGGAAGGCGCGTGGCTAGCGGAGCCCGGCGAACAGGTCGTCCTCGACGTCCGGCACCTCGACCCGGCTGAACACACGGACGAAGGACTCGCGGCCCATCACCTCCGGCCGCACATCGTCGGGGACGGCCAGAAGGAACCAGTCGTCGGGGATCTGGCTGCGGTGGGCCCGCAGCGCCTTCTCCTTCAGATCGACGCGGTCGCGGACGTCGATCCAGGTGTCGATGTGCTCGTCCTGGGTTCCCGAGTGCCGGGCGCGCTCGAGGTCTTCCTCCGTGGCACGGCCCATCGCCAGGCGCAGCTCGGTGACCCTGACCACCCGGCTCCTCGGCCACGTCGTCCAATACAGCTTTTGCGGTTCCCACACCTCGTCTCCGTCAGCCAGGGGGAACCGGCCGAGGTCTCCCGCGCCGTAGAAGGCGGCGAGGCCGATCCTGTGGACGTTGATGTGATCCGGGTGCCCGTAGCCGCCGAATGGGTCGTAGATGACAAGCACCTCCGGCCGGTATCTCCTGATGTGGCGGACAAGCCGACCGGTCGCCTCCATGAAGTCGGCCTGCCAGAAGCAGTCTGGGTGGGCGTTGGCGTCGGTCCCCATCATCCCCGAGTCCCGGTAGCCAAGGAATTCGTGGTGGGCCACCCCCAGCACGCCGAGCGCCGACTTCACTTCCTCCGCTCGAATCTCGGCAAGTCGGTGGCGGACCCCCTCCGGGTCCTCGTAGTTGTGGATCTCGCCCTCTGCGCCGTCGGTGGCGGTCACGACCACCACCTGCTCGCCGGCCTCCGAGTAGCGACTCAAGACTCCCCCGGTGGAGATGACCTCGTCGTCTGGGTGGGCGTGAAACGCCATCAAGCCTGGCATCGGACCGACGATAGTGAGCTGCCCGAGGAAACCCCGATCGATCCGTCGTACTCCCGGACCGGACGTCGGGACCGTCCCCTGTCCATCCGACGGCTCGAGCCCGGCGCCGCTGACATCGGAACCGGGGAGATGCCGCCGCCGGCGTCCGTCTATGTTGGCCCCGTGCCGCGCCAATCCTTTCAACACTCCGCCCACACCCCGGCGTCCATTGCCCGGGTGTGGACCTTCCTCCAGCAGGCGGAGGTCTGGGGAGACATCGCCGGAGCAGACGCCGTATCCGACGCGAGGCACAGCCCGGGGGGCGACCTGACCGGGTTCGGGTTCGTCGCGACCGTGGCGGGGCGCCCCTTCCGGGGATCGGCCACGGTGCAGGGCAACGGCATCAGCCACATGACCACCACCATCCAGACCACCGACCTCGGCGGTGTCATCTCGCTGGATCTGGAGGCCGTCGGTCACTCGACCGCCATCCACGTGACACTCGAGGCGCACTCTCGCTCGTTCCTCGCCGGAGTCGCGTTCGGATCGATCGCCTCGGCGATCGGACGCGGCCTCCCCGGCCGGGTCGACCGCCTGGCGAGCATGATCCACGACTGAGGAGCCCCTCCACCCCGAGCCCGATCCCGGGAGGGCAGATGGCACGCGCTTCCCCATCCGATCCTGGCCGGCCTCTAGGTCACTCCAGGTGACGGCCTCGACTTCGTTCCCGGTCAGGCCACATCCACATGGCCACAGACATGCCGGCCACCGCGGCGACACCGAACTTGGAGTCGAGCAGCCAGAGGGAGCTCCTGCCCATCGGTATCGAGAACACCACCTCACCGAGCACGTCGGCGTTGGTGGGCTTCCACTCGTCTGGATGGGCATTGTTGTCGCCCTGGGTGACCCATCCCGACGGGTCACCACCGACGATGCGATGGATCACCGGCTCGCCTCTCGCCGGCCCCTCGGGTATCGAGAAGAGGACCACGTCGCCGACCGCCGGGGCCGCTCTCCAGGTGACGGCGACGTCGCCGATCTGGTGGGTCGGCTCCATCGAGTGGCCCGCCACCAGCACCAACCCCATGCGCCCGCCGAGCGATGCCGGCCACGCCAGCCAAAGCACAGGCAGTACGGCGAGGATGCCGAGAGCGGATCTGAGGGTGTCGCCCGCGGAGTTCCCGCGTCGGTGCCGTCCTCGCGACTCCGACATCACCCGGGGGACCTGGGCCATCGCCGTCACCGGAGCGCCTCCACCCGGAGCCACTCGAAGGTGGCCTGATTGTCGTTGTCGGCGACGATGCCGTGGGCGGTGTTCGTCTCGAATCCGGCGGGAACCTCCACAGACAGCAAGGTGACGCCATCGACCGCCACCACGATCTCTCCCTTGGTGATCGTCGCCTCGATCACCAGCGACGAGGAGTCGGGGGCAGTCGCCGAGGCGAGGACCTCCGCCACACCGCCGACCACGGTGCCGATCTCGACCACCTGCCGGTCACGGTCGTACACGGCGAACACGAAGTCCGGTCCGTCGGCGAGCAGCGCAAGACCGACACCGCTCGAGCCGGGTTGAGCCCTGATGCCTGAAAGGAGCGCCGACACGGTGAGCTTGGTCGAGACTCCGACGTCGACCGTAGCCGCTGCCCACGCCGACTTGTCCTGGGACCGCACCGCGCCGCCCTGGCCGCGGAACCGCCCG
>DATCZS010000124.1:0-22589 GCA_036525795.1 Acidimicrobiia bacterium
GGCCCTGCGGGTGTCCTCGGCGAAGACCCGGTCGGAGCCGGCCAGGGTCTCCGCCAGCCGGGGAGAGGCATCGCCGAGGTTTCCGATCGGAGTGGCACACAGCGTCAGGGTTCCCGGCATGACCGGGACGATAGGGCCTGGGGAACGTGCAGCGCCGGTCTCGGGTCTCGGGTCTCCGCCGCCGACCGTCCGCCGGCGATCGGCGATCGGCCGGCCAGGACACCCCCCACCGGAGGGAGCGGTGCAGTCGTCGGCAGCTCCAGCATCCAGCGGGCGGCGGGGACTCGTACCAGCGTGCCGGGACGCAGGATCGACGAAGAGACCACCACCCCGTCCCCGTCGAGTGCGACCACCTGACAGGATCGGCGCATTCCGAAGCCGTGCACGGACCGACCCGGAACCAGCATGGCGGTGTCCGGCGGGCGGGCGATCAGGCCGCGCAGGCGCTCCCAGAACGTCTCGGCCACCAGCACGGCGCCCGAGCGCCAGCCGGCGCCGTGGAACTCGACGGTGCGCACACGGGGAAGGTACCGGCGCGGGTCCCACCCGTCTACGGTCTCGACGCGACCGCGACGCCTAGAACTCGGTGAACTCGGCTCTCAGGCCCTCGCCGACCGAGGGGTCGTCGGCAACGATGAACACCACCCTGTCCCCGGTTCGGGCGACGAACGCGAACACCCCGTCGGAGAAGACGGTGCCGACGCCGTCGCGAGCGCCCTCGCCCGCATCCATCGCCGCCGCAACGTAGGCCAGGATGGCCTCTTCGAGTTCGAGGGCGTCCTCGTCGGAGTCGGTTCGCACGTCGAGGGCCATCGCCGCCCGGTCCCCGTCGAACCACTGGATGTACTCGTCCCCGCCCCAGCCGTCGGCGGCGTCGTCGGCGGCACCGTCCCCGAGCACCTGATCGAACATCAGCACGAAGGAGAGCTCGCCCCACACCGTCTCGTACACGCGCTCGTATCCGGCAGGATCGTCGAGGACCAGATCGACCGTCCTGGGCAGGTCGCGTTCGAAGTCGCGGGGGGTGATGATCTGCTCGGTGGAATTCGGGGGTTCGAGATACACCCGGTTGATCTCGTCGAATCCCCCGATGTCGTAGAGGCGTTGGGTGAACGAGAACCCCGAGTCGTAGGGGAACAGCAGGGCCCCCTGGATGAAGCTGGGAGCGCCGTCGAACACCGTCCGATCGGCTGCGAACGACTCGGCGAGCACCGCCTGCTGCTCCTCGAAGGGCAGTCCGGTGATGTACAGCACCTCGGTGAGCGTCGCATCGCCTTCGATGACACTCTGGAAGGCGGTGACCTCGTCGAAACGCTCCTCTTCGATGAGCGCGTCGAACCGATCCGAGAACTCGAGGCGCTGGTCGGTGAGCGCGTGGGTCAGCTCATGGACCAGCGTGGCCTTCTGCAGCGCCGTGAATGCCTCGTCCGTGGCCGGGACGACCATCTCCTCGGTGTCGCCGTCGTAGAACCCGGCAACCTGCTCGCCGTAGAGATCCGTATACAGCGACAGCAGATCCAGATCCTCGGGAATCAGGCCGAGCAGCTCCAGGAGCGCCTCATCGGCCGGGATGTCCTCCGTCTCCTCGGCGAGCAGCGCCCTGACCCGCTCGGCAAGCTCGTCCTGGGAGACGACCGTGATCGTGGGGGGTCTGAGGAACTCCAGCTCGCGGAGATCTTCGGTGACGGCCACGAGATCCGCGATCTGCATCTGAAGATCGACCGGCAGGGACTCCGTGCCGGGGAGCGGAGCGAAACCCGTGTCGGCCGGCTCGGTCGTACTGGTCGTCGCCTCGGCGGCGGTGCTCGTGGTGGGAGCGGGCGGCTCGACCGCCGTCGAAGTCGTCGATGTCGAGGTCCCCGCACCCTCTGTCGGAGTACAGGCGGCCACCGACAGGGCGAGGGCGAGAACCAGGGTGCTGCGGCGCATCGGAGTCAGGGTACCGTTCCTCGGGGCGAGGGGAGCCCGCCCCCGCAGCGCTACGTACTACGAGGTTTCTGTTCGCCTGCGGACGCGCCCCATCACGAGCCATCCAACGGCAGCAAACGCCACCACCCCTGCTCCGATCAGCATCCACCAACCGAAGCCGATGCCACCGTCTTCGACATCGCCGCTCACGAAGGTCTTGATGAAGTGGGCGACATCTCTGACCTGCCTCCCGTCGAGCGCTCCGGCGAAAGCCGGCATCCCCTCGGCGTGACCGCCGTAGACCTGGGCGACGATCTCGTTCACCGAAAGATCGGTGTCTGACAGTTCAGGCCCGATCCCGCCCTCACCGCGCTCTCCATGGCACGCCGAACAGTCCTGCCGGTAGATGACCGAACCGCCACGAAGCGGCACGCCAACCACGTCGGCCTGCTTCAGCCATTCGACGAACTCGGCCGCCAGATCGATCGCCGCGTCATCGAGCGTATGACCGAAGGCGGGCATGGTGGCGTTGCCCTCCCTGATGGCGGCTCGCAACTCGCGACCGGTCAACAGGGTCGTCCGCAGCGAAGGCCCCAGTCCTCCGCGACCATCTGCCCCATGGCAGGCGGCGCACTGCTGCGCATAGAGATCCGCTCCTGCCTCGGTGGCCTCGACCCCCGAAGGTGTCGCCAGATCGAGGATGAAACCGACGAGCGCATCCGCCTGGGCGTCGTCGAGCAACTCGGCAAACCCGGGCATCGAGCCCTGGCCGGATGCGATCAGATCGTGGAGCTCTTCGTCGCTGATATCGAGTCCCACCACACTGGGCGCGATACCCCCCTCGGCGTCCACTCCGTGACATGACGCGCAGAACCCCGCGTAGAGGTCGATCCCCGAGACCGGCTCAGTGGTGGTCGTCGTCGCTGCTGCCGTCGTCGTAGTCGACGACTCGAGGGAGAGCGCAAACCGGACGATCGCTTCGATATCGCCTGGCTCCAGCGAAGTCCCGAACGCCGGCATCCCCCCGAATCCCGACGTCACGATCACCTCGGCCTCGGTCGGGTTCGTGGACAGGTCGACGAGCGGCGGCCCGGTGAAACCCTCACCCAAGGCTCCATGGCAGGGAGCGCACTGTGTCGCATACAGCGTGGACCCGACCGAGCTATATCCTTGCATACGCCAGACCAGCGCCTCGATCTCCTCTTCGGTCAGATCGGAGCCGAAACCAGGCATCGATCCGGCCCCGCCGGCGATCACCTCCCGGCGCTCGGCTTCGCCGAGGGTGCTCACCTTGAGAGACGGTCCGGTGCCACCTTCGCCGGCAGCGCCGTGACAGCCGGCACACTCACGCACGTAGACCGACGCACCCACCAGTTCGTCGAGATAGGAGGCGAGGGACTCGATCTGTTCCGCCGTCAAGGTGGCCGAGAACGCAGGCATGCCCGATACACCCTGGGCGATGACGGTGGTCGTCTCCTCGAGCGAACCGTCCCACAGTCGCAGGTCCGGGGCGATCCCTCCCTGACCGTCCACACCGTGGCAGCCGACACACTGACGATCGAACGCCAGCTCACCGTCGGATTGAACTTGGGCGAATGCACTGCCCGCCGGAGATACCAGCCGATGCTCGAGCTCCGCAGAGGCGGCGAGCGACCCGGCCAGGAGCACGAACAGGGTTGCCCCGACGGCAGCCCAGAACCGGGTGGAGACCTTCCTTGCGGACCCGGTCTTCTTGGTTGGCTGCTCTCCGATGTCCATGCGCAGTCTCGGTCCTCTCTGTCGCCTACGGCGACGCCCCGGCGGCAATCCAGTCGATGATCGTCTGGATGTCCCCGGTCGACATCAGCCCGGACGGCGGCATCTGCGCTCCCTGGGTTTGAACGGCGGTGATCTTCTGCGCCAGCAGGCTGAGGTTCGGGTCGCCAGGAACGATCACGGGCGCGTTGTCGCCGGAATCCATCACGGTCTCATACGAGGAGGCATCCCACCCGCCCAGGCTGCCGTGACACGCCGAGCAATTCGCCTCGAAGATCTCTGCGACGTCTGCGAAGGTCGGCGGCGCATCGACTTCGACCGGCTGGGGCGAAGTCGTCGATGTCGTCGTCGCCGGACGACTGTCCTCGATGGGGATGATCGCCCGGGCAGCGAACAGGAACACGTAGATGGCATCGAGGTCTTCTTCGCTCAAGTCGACCTCGGTGTACGAGGGCATGCCGCCGGGGAGACCCGAACGCACAACCTGACCGAGCCATTCCCGACTGGCGTGAGCGGGAGAGCTCGCCGTGGCGGCGCCGGCCGCGTCGACACCGTGGCAGCCGGCGCATCCCCGGCTCATGAAGATCGCCCGCCCGTACGCCACGCTCTGCTCCGCGGACACATCCGCCAACAGGCCGGGCCCGGGATAGAGGTAGTCGGCCTCGGTGTAGGCCACCACGGTTCGTCGATATCCCTCCGGGTTGAGATTGGCATGGGTATCCGGGCTGCGTACCAGCAACACGGTCAACCCGGTCGCCACCAGCAGCGACACGGCCGCGATCACTTCGGCCAGGCTGAGACGGCTGCCGGACGGGCCCCCTCTGGCCACCCCCACCACGCGGGCCACCGCCAGCAGCATGATGGCCCACAGCAGCACGATGATGGCGGTGACGATCCAGCCACCGAACCCGGGGATGTCGACCCCTGCCTCCGATCTGACCAACTGGCCCCCCACGGTGATCGGTATCGAGACCGACTCCGGCTGTATCTCGGGACCGGCGATCGCCTCGATCCGAATGGCATGCGTCCCCGAGACGGTTGGTTGGAACGCGAACAGCGCAACGCCGACGTCGTCGGTGAGCACGCGGCCCAACTCGACTTCGCCGCTCACGCCCGCAAACTCGGCGTCGGAGTAGTACACCATCACGACGTCGGGGATCGGGTCTCCGGTGTCACGGTCCCGAACCACCGCCCTGATCTCGACATCCGCCCGGTCGCCACCGCGGGTGACCCCTGTCACGTCGACCAGGAGGTGATCTGCAGCAGCGATGCCCGCCGGACCGAGCGTCGAGAGGGCGACGACCACAACCAGGAGCAGTCCTCTCAGAGCCCGTCGGCGAGTCACGGCGTCTCCCCTGAGCCGACCGAGGTCGGTTCGGCGACTCCGGTCGTCGCCTTTCGTTCCTCTGTCATCTCCCATACGGCCATGATCGGGAAGAACTTGACGAAGACGGTGATGAGGAGCGCAAACAGGGCGAACCCGCCCGCAGTGATCGACCACTCGACCCAGGTCGGTGCGTAGGAAGCCGGTTCATACGGCAGCAGCGGAGCCCGCAACCCGGTCACGACGATGAAATAGCGCTCGACCCACATCCCGAGGTCCACGAACACGGCGGCGGTCACGATCGCACCGATCCGCCGCATTCGTTTGACGAGCATGAATGCCGGCGGAATCAGCAGCCCACCGATGAGGTAGAACCAGAAGAAGGGAGCGAACTCGGCAACGAAGAGCTGCCGGAAGAGGAACTCGCCGCCCTCTTCCAGCTTGAAGCCCGTCGTCACATATTCGGAGATGTTGGCGTAGATCATGACGGCCGCCATCGCCGCCAGCAGGTACCCCAGATTGAGGAAGTGAGTCAGGGTGAGGTATCGCTCCAGGCGGTAGGCCTTTCGCAGGATGGCCATGACGATGATGAGGGTGGCGATTCCCGAGTAGATCGCACCGGCCACGAAGAAGAACCCGAAGATGGTGCTGTTCCACGCCTCCCGAAGCGTCATCGCGAAGATCCACGACACCACGGTGTGAACCGAAACCGCGATCGGAATGATCAGGATCATCATGACGGCGATGGCCCGGTGGAGGCTGTGCTTCTGGCGATCGGTCCCGGCCCAGTCCAGGGCAAGCACCCGATAGAACACTCGCCGGATCCGCGACGAACCGTTGGCGAACCGATCCCGGAAGAACGCCAGGTCGGGGATCATGGGCAGGTACAGGTAGATGAGGCTGGCGGTCAGGTATGTGGTGACGGCAACGACGTCCCAGACGATCGGCGACTGCCAGCGTCCGTAGACGAGCACATTCATGAGTCGATCCGGTCGACCGAGATCGACGATCACGAACAGGGCGCCGGTGGAGAGCGCCACGACGGTGATGAACTCCGCCATTCGCGTGATCGGAGTCCGCCAGGTTGCGTTCGACACACGGAGGATTGCCGAAATCAACGTGCCCGCGTGGCTGATCCCGATGAAGAACACGAACATCGTGATGTAGAGCCCCCACGAGATCCGATCGTTCATCCCCGTGACGACCAGACCGTCGCGAACCTGGATGTAGTACGCGTAGATGCCCCAGCCCAACACGGCCAGCAGAAACGCAACCAGGCCGTAGTAGGCCGGAGTGGTGGTGCGCGATGGGCCGAGGGTGGTCTCCTCGAGCTGCTCTTGCCACTCTCTCAGCGGCTCCATGACCTGCTCCCTGATGCCACATCCGACCACGGCCAGACCGTTGCCATTCGGCCCCCTGTCGTGGGCTCCCGCCCCACGGCCTCACCGTGGCCGGGGATGTAGAAGACCCGGGGTTGGGTCCCCAACTCCTCTTTCAACCGGAATGCATCCGACCCCGCCAGGAACCGGCTGGCAGACACCACCTCGCGGCCGTTGGACGCCACGTCTTCTTCGAGATCGCCGTAGTAGATCGCACGATTGGGACATGCCTGGAGGCAGTAGGGCAGGGCACCCGCCCTCACCATGTCTGGGCAGAAGTCGCACTTCATGACCGTTCCCTTGCGAGCGGGAACCTGGGCCTCGACGTCGTACTCGGCGAGCAAGGCATCGGATGGAACCGGCGGATCCCCCCAATTGAAGAAGCGACGGTCGTAGGGACATGCCGCCATGCAGATCCGGCATCCGATGCACCGGTCCTGGTCGATCAGGACCAGCCCCTCGGGAGTCGAGAAGGTGGCCGCCACCGGGCAGACGTTGACACAGGGCGGGTTCTGGCACTGCTGGCAGGGAATCGGAAGAAAGCGCGTCCCTTCTCCTTCGAGTTCATCCTCGAAGACCTCGATCCACTCCATGGGCTCGGGTGCCAGGTGCCCCTCGATACACGCCTGGGTACAACGGGGAGGGCTCCCGATGCTCTGGCACCCGTCGCACGATCTGAGATCGATGATCATCATCCACTGCCGAATTCGCGCCGGCGGGGCGTCCGGGATCTGGGCGCTCACAGTGGCGCCCTCGACGCCGAGCACACTTTCGAGCATGCGAGGGATACCGCGGAATGGGCCGTATGTGAGAGCAAAGAACCCGAAGAGCCGCAGGGCGCTGCGACGGTCGACGACCCGAACGCCATCACCCACCGGCACGGCTCCACGGGTGACAGGGTCTCGACCAGGGTCGGCGCCGCGTCGCATGATGGCCGCAAACCACAGGACCCAGGCGATGGCGACGAGGGCGATGGCCGCCGGTGCTCCTCCCGCGAACCACCCAATGGTCACTCCGACACAGCCGACGCCCACGGCTGCAGCCATCAGAGGCCTGAACGCCTTCGACCGCTCCATGTCGAGCTCCTCGCTCGCGCCCTGATCGGGCGGTTCGCGTCAAGTATGCAAACGCAGGTGCGGACGGGGAGAGTCGATCGGCTCTAATCACGAGCCACGTTGCCCCTTCGCCCTGCCAAAGCTCCGGAAATGCACGCACCTGGCCCCACCGATCGCCGCGGGTGCGAGACGGAGATCGGTGGTGGGCCGTTGAGAGATCTCGAAGGCCTTGTTCGCAGGGCTTCGAACGGACTCCTGTCAGGCGTTGCGGATCTCGGACCCGGGCGTTTCCCCGCCCGTGGCGGCTCTCGACTGGCCGTTTCAGACGTGGAGGCAGTCCCCGAGACGCGCCAACTGCCCCGACAGCGGGCGTTTCGGGCTCACACACGAACACCGGCGGTCCGCAACCGCGAACACGCCCGGGTGGTGGAGGTGACGGGATTTGAACCCGTGACTTCTACGTTGCGAACGTAGCGCTCTGCCAGGCTGAGCTACACCCCCGCAGTGGCGAGGATCATAGTGGCCGCCGTGAAGAGGTCGTTCTCCCCCCGGCGGCGGCGAGAGATGTCGCCCCGAGAAAGTCCCCGACGAGGACGGTGGAACCGACCGGCTCCACGCGCCGGAGGCATCTCGGGCTCATCGCCGGATCCCGCTCAGAGGCCTTCGCTCAGCTGTCTCCGCAACCGCTCCTGTACCACCGTCGAGGTGAGATCGGCCCGTGAGCGTTCCACCAGCGACCGCGACACGTCGGTCGTGCGCCGCAATCCGGAGGTCATCCCATCCGGGTAGTCGATGGTGGCGAGCAGGTCGACGATCGAGTCCATTGCGGCGAGCAACACCTCGGCCGCATCGATGTCTCCCGCCCTGAGCAGGTCGAGCAAACGCCGGCGGCACTCGCCCACCGTCTCGCCCAACCCGTGGAGATAGGGAACCGGGTCGATGCCGAGCTCGCCGGGTCCGGGGAGGGGACGGGACGAGACGATCGACGCCGTCAGCCGTGCTTCCGCGTACTCCTTGGCGGCGTCGCTGACGAAACCGGCGTTGAGGATGTCCTGGTGTTCGGTGAGGGCATCGACGATGCCCCGGAGAATCGACCCGGCTTCTTCGATCAACCCGTCGGCGGTCTCGAATTCGCCCCGATGGAGGGCGCGGATGGCGTTGGCCGAGGCCCTGATGACGAGACGGCTCTCTGTGATGCCCTTCTCGCGCGCCCGAAATCGTCCGTCGAGGACCGGGCGAACCTCTGAGGAGATGCGGTCGAGCTCGGCTGCGTCCACTACTGGCCGGCGACGATTCGAACCGGAGGTTCGTCGGCGTCGTGGGGACGGGTCACCTCGTGAGTCTGGGCCACCCTCATCGCCCGCTGCTGCCGAACCTGCATGAGCATGCCGATGTACCAGGCGATCGCCGCGTCGATCGTGAGATGGACGAGCAGCCACCCGACCGAAGACGTGGCATAGGAGGCGCCGAGCGTGCCGACCGCCAGGATGGCCATGACGACCAGCGCCCGGCGCCGTCTCGCCCGGATGGTGTCCCGGCCGGACGCCCGCTCTGCGGCATACGAGCGCCGTTGCACGTCGGCGACGACATGGGTCCAGCGGTCGAACTCCTCGGTGGAGGACATCGGAGCGTTGCGACTTCCCGTGAGCGACGGAAACAGGTAGATCCCCCAGATCGCGGCTACGACCAGGGCGCCGATCAGGATTGGTGCGACTTCCATCGAGATTGTTGCTCCGCTCAGCTGTCCCGGGATGCTAGCCGCCCAGATTGCCGGCCTTCAATCCCTTCCGACCGATTTCCGCTCACGCTTGCCCATCCACCGGGCCTCCGCCACGGGTCCAAAGACCCGACCTCCCGCCTTCCTTCGACAACAGGCGCGTGGGCCCGATCTCGACACCGCGGTCGAGGCCCTTGACCATGTCGTAGATCGCCAGGGCCGCCACCGAGACCGCGGTCATCGCCTCCATCTCGACACCGGTACGAGCAACCGTCGTCACCGAGGCGGTGATCCGGGCGCCTGCAGCCGTGCGCTCGATGGCGACCTCGACCCCGTCGATGGGGATGGGATGGCACAGCGGGATCAAACCGGACGTTGCCTTGGCGGCCATGATGCCGGCCAGCCTCGCAGAGGCGAGGGCGTCGCCCTTGGGCAGGCTCCCGCCGAACAGGGCTTCCGACGTCTCCGGCGCCATGGTCACCGCCGTTTCGGCAATCGCCCGGCGGGCCGTCACCTCTTTGCGCGTGACGTCGACCATGTGCGCGTCACCATCGGGCGTGAGGTGAGGAAACTCGGTCATGGGCCGAGCACCTCCTCCACGCTGCGCGCTGCGGGGTCACGAAACCACTCGAGAACCACGTTCTCGCCCTCCTCCACTCGTCCTGTGCCGACGGGGATCACGGCGAAGGCATCGGCGGCCGCCGCAGCCGAAAGAACATTCGACGACTGCCCTCCCGCCAGCCGAACCCGGGGAGGGTCACCCTCACCCACGGACACCCTCAGGAACACCGTCTTCTCCGGGTCGGTGTCGACCCGCTCCCCCATCATCCCTGACGATCGCCTGCGAAACACGGCGGACCGGCCCATCATCACCGACAGGGCCGGCCGGGCGAACTGCTCGAAGGCCACCAGGACCGACACCGGATTGCCGGGCAATCCGAACAGGGGCGTCGAGCCGATGGAACCGAAGGCGAACGGCTTGGCCGGCTGCATCGCAACTCTCCACAGGTCGATGTCACCCAGGTCGCCCAGTACCTGTTTCACGAGGTCGTACTCGCCCATCGACACTCCGCCGGACGTCAGGATCGCGTCGCAGTCGTCTGCGACATCGACCAGCGTCGAACGCAGCAACGCACCGTCGTCGGCGATGATGCCCCGGTCGGCGACGTCGACGCCAAGCTCGGTCAACAAGGCCCGCAGCATGGGTCGGTTGGTGTCCCGGATGTGGCCGGGTTCGAGGTGCCGGGTCCCGGGCGGGACCACCTCGTCTCCGGTCGACAGGATCGCCACCCTGGGACGGCGGTACACGAGGGGGTCCACCACCCCCACCGCCGCCAGCATGCCGAGGTGAGGCGGGGTCAGCAATGTACCCGCAGGGAAGACGAGCGAGCCGCCCGGTACGTCTCCACCGGCCGGGCGGACGGAGGTTCCGGACGGTGTGGGAACCGTGATGCGCACCGTTCCCGGCGCAGACGCCTCGGTGTCCTCCACCCGAACGACGGTGTCCGCCCCGGCGGGGATGGGCGCCCCCGTCATGATCTTTATCGCCGTGCCGTGCTCGACGCGCATGGTTGCGACGTGGCCGGCAGCGACATCCTCGACCACCTCGAGCTCGACCGGGGCCCGGGCGACGTCCTCCCCCACCACGGCAAAACCGTCCATCGCCGAATTGGGGAATGGCGGAATGTCGTGGCCGGCTCGCACGTCCTCGGCCAACACCAGCCCGATCGCCGCGTCGATCGGCACCCGGGCCGGCGTCATGCGGCCCACCCTCGCCAACACCTCCCGCTGGGCCTCGGCCAGCGGCTTCACGTGCCGAGCACCCGGGATGCCCGGGTCCGGAAGGGCTCGCCGAACTGATCCAAACCGAGCACGATCGACGCATTGAGCAGACCGGGAGGGTTGCCGATGTCGAGCAAGTCGGTGTCTGCGACGAACCCTCTGAGCCGACCGCGCCGCCCCAGTTCGTCGATGGCATCGGTGAGCTGCACCTCTCCGCCATGACCGGGCCGGAGGTCGGCCAGCAAGTCGAAGACCTCCGGATCGAACAGATAGCGGCCGAGGATCCCGAGATTCGAAGGAGCTTCTGAAAGCGGCGGCTTCTCGACGGCGCCTGCCAGTTCGACCATGCCGTTGCGAATCTCGGAGGACGTCACCACCACCCCCTTGGAGGTGATCACATCGTCGGCGAGCTCGCGAAGGCACAACACCGAGACACCCGGTTCCGCCACGCCCGCCAGGCTGGGGAGCACATCGCGGCCCGGCACCACGATGTCGTCTGCCAGGACCACAAAGAACGGTCGATCGGCGACCATCTCCCGTGCCTCCCACACGGCGTGGCCCAGGCCGAGCGGTTCCTCCTGGACCACCGGCCGGATGCGGATGTCCTCCAGCCCCGGGAGCCTGCCGTCACTGACGAAATGCTGATGGATCAGGTGGCCCGCATCGAGGTCCACCACCAGGATCGCCTCGGTGGCTCCGGCCCGCGCCGCTTCCTCCACCGCATACTGGATGGCCGGTCTGTCGACGACGGTGAGGAGCGCCTTCGGCACGACGCGGGTCGCGGGGCGCATTCTGGTGCCACGACCGGCGGCCGGGATGACGGCGACATCGATGTTCACGTCGGAACCCGCTGCTCGGAGCCCTTGATCATGCGCTCGATATTGGGCCGGTGGCGCCACACGATCAAGACGACGGTCGCCGCCAGCCAGACCAACGCCCAGCCCCGGGCGCCGGAGACGAGCGCAGCCGGGATGGAGAGTCCGACCACCGCCAGCGACGAGATCGACGCCACCTTGGTGGCCTTGGCCAGGACGACCCAGGTCGCGGCCAGGCCCAGTGAGGCGATCGGGATGATGAACACCAGCCCACCCCCTGCCGTGGCGACTCCCTTTCCGCCCTTGAATCGATGGAAGACCGGATACGAGTGGCCGACGACCGCGGCCAGCACCGCGGCGTAGGCCCAGGGAGCACTGGCGGGGTCACCGAGCCCGCCGGCCCACCAGCCGACGGCGGCGGCGATGACGCCCTTCATCATGTCCCCTGCCAGGACCATGGCCGCCGGACCTCGCCCCAACGTCCTGAGCACGTTGGACGTCCCTGGGTTTCCGCTCCCGACGCTGTGGATGTCGACACCGTGCATCCGGCCGACGACGACGGCCCAGTCGAGAGACCCCAGCAGATATGCGCCCACCAGGGCGATCACCTGACCCATTGGCCCGAGTGTACGGTGTTGCACCGGGCATGGCCCACCGCCCGAATCGGGGAATTCACCGGGGCGAATACACTGTTGACAGGGACACCAGGCAACCGGAGCGAACGATGCCCACCTACGAGTACGTCTGCAAGCAGTGCGGCGAGCGATTCGAGGTGTTTCAGTCGTTCAAGGCCCGACCCCTGAAGACGCACCAGGCGTGCGGTGGACCCGTCAACAAGGTGTTCCACGCCAGCGGCGTGGTGTTCAAGGGACCGGGCTTCTACGCGACCGACAACCGGTCGAGTTCGCAGACGTCTTCCGGCTCCTCCTCGGGAACCGAGACTGCGCCGAAGAGCGAGGCCTCCTCGAAGGCCTCGAGCGCCAAGACGGCCTCCACAGACTCCGACTGACGAACCCCTTCTCCGCACCCGCCCACGCGGATAGGTTGCCACCGTGCTGTGGCTCTCGCGACCACCGATCCTCCGACCGCTGCTCGCGGTGGTCGCCCTCGCGTCTGGGCTGGCGATCGAGCTGATGCCGGCCGACACGGTGGATCACCCGTTCGCCGTGCACGACCTCCCTGCCGGGACCCTGATCGACGAGGGTGACGTCGAGTACCGGGAGGTCCCCGCAGGCATCCTGGAGCCGGTGCCTCTTCCCGCCATGGGGGACCGGCCCGTGCTCGCCGGCGAGCCCCTCCTGGCCCCCTCCCCGGTGGCGCCCGTACCGGCGGACTGGTGGTCGATCGAGTTACCCGCCCCCGCCGCGGCGCGACCGGGCGCGGCGGTCCGCCTCGTGCTGTCCAACGACGGACGGCCGCTCGGGGTGGAGGGAATGGTGGCGTCGAGCGGCAACGACGGGTTCGGCGAGCCGAGTGTGCTCGTGGCGGTGCCGCCCGAATGGGCCGATCTGGTGGCCGCGGAGGCCGCCGGAGGAGAGGTGACGGTCATGATCCGCCGGTGACGATCGGCCGGTGACGATCTGCCGGTGACGGGTGTCGTGACCGTGTGCCCCGTTCGGGATCCGGGCCCGGGGAGGCGCCCGACGGTGTGCGGCCGGGACTCGGCGCGCCCGCCGGCTCGCGGGCGACCGGTCCCTCGGTAACCTCCGTCCGTGATCGAAGCCATCGTGTGGGGTTTGGTGCAGGGCCTGACCGAGTTCCTCCCCGTCTCGTCCTCCGGCCATCTCGTGCTCGTCCCCGCCTTCCTCAGCCGGGCCGGATACGACATCGGCGCCCCCGAACTGACGGTGTCCGCCGTGCTCCATCTGGGGACACTGCTGGCCGTGATCGTCTACTACCGAAAAGACCTCCTCAACCTGACCAGGGCCGCCACCGATCCCGAGGCCCGCCGAGTGCTCGGCCTGCTGGCGCTTGGCACACTCCCCGCCCTGGTCGGACTGGTCGCCAAGGATGCGCTCGACCGGCTCGAGGAGAACCCCCGGTCGGTGGCAGTGGCGTTGCTCGGCACCGGCTTGGTGCTGGCGGTGGGATCACGTCTCATCCCGCGCGACGGACGGCTCGAGTCGGGGAGCGCACGGGACGCCCTCCGGGTGGGCGTCGCCCAGGCGGTCGCTCTCATCCCCGGCATCTCGCGATCCGGGATGACGATCACGGAGGGCTTGCGAGTGGGCCTCGCCCCGGCAGAAGCGGCCCGGTTCTCGTTCCTGCTGGCGATTCCGACGATCGCCGGAGGCGGACTCCTGTCGCTGCTCGAACTGGCCGGGGCCGACGTCTCCTTCGGACCCATCCTGGTGGGCCTCGCGGTGTCCGCGGTCTCCGGATATCTGGCGATCGCCGCGCTCCTGAAGGCGCTCGCCAGGGTCGGTTTTGCCCCGTTCGCGGTGTACTGCCTGGTGGTGGGAACAGCGGGGCTGATCGTTCTCTAGCCGCCCCGCGTCACCGTCCCGCCCGACCCACATCCGATCGGTCTCTCCGATGCGGCCTCCCCCATGGACCCGGGAAGATGCGGTCTCACCTCGTCACGTTTCGCAGGGGAGTCAGCTCGCCGTTCATGACGGGGCGACCCTCCAGAGCCACGATGGCCATGGCATCGACGACGGGAAGTGCCGTGATCCCGAGAGGAAGCCGTTCGAAGGACGGGGCCAACTCTTCCCGCCTCCGTTCGGCATAGGCGAGACCGGCCTTGGTGGCGTGTGGCAACTCGACCAGACCGGTGGCCGCCACCACAAATGCCACCGCGCACACCACCGGAGTCCACCCGAGGGGCCCGTCCGTGAACCACATCCACCACCCGAGCACCAGGGCGGTCGCCAGGCCGGAGACCGCCGGGATGGCGGCCAGCCTGGCTCGCTCGGCCGGAGCGATCGCCAGACCCGGGAGGTCGCGGCCGATCGCCTCGGCCGACAGACGGCCGGCCGTCAACACCCGACCCGCCTCGGCCCCCTCCAATCCGGCGGCGTTGATCATGGCCCGCTCTACGGGGTGAAACTCGGTCGACTCCGAAGGGGCCGCAGCCAGGGCGAGCCTCTTGGAGTTCTCGCGCACTTCGAACACCCCGTTCCACACGAGGAACGCCGCCGCCACCTCCGCCACCCGCCGCGGACCGCCCACCATCGCCGCCAGCTGGTACACGGTCGGCTCGGGGCGGTGCCGTCCCGGTCGGGCTGCCAATGCCCATCGCCGCAGCCCTGCGGAGGCAGCCACCGTCAGGGCGAGGACCAGACCGGCGATGAGCGAGATGATTCCGGCTGACATGGGGCTACTGGCTGTAATTCGAAGACATGCGCATGGTCTCTGCGAGATGCACGTTGACGAGAGCGGGCTTTCCCGACGCCTCCGCCCGTTCCAGTGCCGGCACGATGTCTGCCGGGTCGGTGACGAACTCCCCGTGACCGCCGAGGCCCGCGACCATGGCGTGGTACGGGCGCACCCCGAGATCGGTGGCGACCAGTCGATCGGGGTAGAACATCCGATGGATGGTCTTGATGTTGGCCCACACACCGTCGTTTCCCACCACGCCGATGACGGGAAGCCCGAGGCGCACCATGGTGTCGTACTCCATCCCGTTGAATCCGAACCCGCCATCGCCGTAGACGATTCCCACCCGAGCGTCGGGGAACGCCACCTTGGCCGCAATGGCGTACGGTGCTCCGGTTCCGAGCGTCCCGAATGGTCCCGGGTCCAGCACATGGCCGGGAAACGACGTCTGGAGCCACTTGGCCGTCGTCGAGACGATGTCCCCCCCGTCGACGGCGACGATCGACTCCGGCCCGAAGAACCCGGCGACGTCCCTCGCGAATCGGTTGGGCATCACCGGGGCGGCGTCGTCCTCTGCCTCAACCTCCAGCGCGGCCCACTGCGTCTGCTCCGCCCCCATGATCTCCTCCGCCCACGGTCGGGGGCCATCGTGGGCATATCGGTGGGACGCGTCGGCGAGCTGGGACACCACCGTCATCGGATCCGCCACCGCACCGAGCGAGGCGCCCCGATTCCACCCCACCCGGCCCCAATCGGCATCGACGTGCACGACGACCGCGTCAGGGCCGATCTTCTGGCCGTAGCCGGTGCGAAAATCCCAGTCGACCCCGAGCGCCAGCACGAGGTCGGCGCCGGAGAACGCTTTCGACCTGGCGTGGGTCCCGGCGAGCGGATGGCCGAACGGCATCGACCCCCGGGCCCGCCCGTTGGTGTACGTCGGAGCGCCGAGCGCCTCGGCCACCTCGGCCAGGCGGTTCGCGCCGCCCCACGACGAGAATCCGGCGAAGATCATGGGACGCTCCGCCCCCGCGAGCAGCGAGCAGATCTCCTCGAGCGTGGATTCGTCCACCCCCTGGCGTCTGGCCGACCGACTGTCGCGCGGCCACGACACCGCGTCTTCGTCGATCATGTCGAAGGAGACATCCATCGGGATGTCGAGGAACACGGGCCCCCCGCGGCCCGAGAAGGCGTGCCTGGCGGCCGTGGCCACGTAGTCGGCGATGCGGTTCACCTGCAGGGCGGTCCCGGCCCACCGGGTGATTCCGGCAAAGAGCGGCGGGTGGTCCATCTCCTGCAGTCCGCCCATCAACTCCTGACGCAGCATGTGCCTGCCACCGATCAGGAGCATGGGCGTGTCGGCCGCGTGCGCCGTCGCCACCGCGGTGACGGCGTCGGTGACACCCGGTCCGGCGGTCACCACCGCCACCCCCAACCTGCCCGTCAGCCGGCTGTATGCCTCGGCGGCGTGACCGGCCGCCTGCTCATGGCGGAGGTCGACGACCCGGATCCCCTCCTGCACGCAGCCGTCGAGGATGGGGAGGATGTGGCCCCCGGTGACGGTGAACAGGGCGTCGACGCCCTCGGCCTTGAGGGCTCGGGCAGCGATCTGACCGCCGTGGATCTTGGCCATGGGGCGAGGCTAGTGAGACCCGGCGCAGACGCCGCCACCGGGAGCGAGTCTGCGAAGGCGGCGATGACGTAGACAAAGACCGACCATCGACTACGGCTGAGCGTCGAACCCCCACTCACCCCCGGTGATGATCGGCTCCTCGGCACCGTCGGGGGTGATGCCATACACGTCGAGGTCCGGAGAGCCCACAACGAAGTCGACATGGGCGGTGCTCTGGTTGAGGCCGGCGGCGTGGAGCTCGGCGGGAGACATGGCGGTTCCACCGTCGATGTTGATGGGATAGGCCTGGCCGATGGCGATGTGGCAGCCATCGTTCTCGTCGTACAGGGTGTTGCTCCAGATGAGTCCCTCGGCCGCGACTGCACTCGACATCGGAACCATCGCGCACTCGCCGAAGCGCATCGATCCGTCGTCGGTTGCGAGCAGCTGGTCGAGAACATCCTGTCCCTTCTCGGCCGTCGCCCAGACGATCTTGCCCTCGCTCAGCTCGAAGGAGAAGCCCTCGACCAGGTTGCCGAACAGGCTGAGTGGCTTCGTGGCCGCCACCGTGCCTTCGCCGGCCATCCGGTGCGGGCCGCAGAACACCTCCTCGGTGGGGATGTTCGGCACGAACGGTCCGTCGTTGCTACCTCCCACCCAGACGGGGCGGTCCGGCAGACCGAGACGGAGGTCGGTACCGGGGCCCTCGTAGCGCAGGCCGGTGTAGGTGCGCGACGTGAGGTACCCGGCACGGGCACTCAGGTCTGCGACGTGCGCTCTCCACGCGGCGACCGGATCGCCTTGATCCGCTCGACATGCTCGAAAGATGGCAGACCACAGAGATTCGATGGCATCCTCGGTGGTCGCCTCCGGGAAGACGCTCCGCGCCCATGTGGCACTCGGCGCAGCGACGACCGTCCACGCCCGCTCCAGGGTTCCCTGAGCTCGTACGAGCGGCGCCAACGCCTCGCGATTGACTCGCTGGAAGGCCGCCAGCCGCCCGGGATCGATGCCGGCCATCGCGTCGGGGTCGTCGGCATGGACGTACAGCAGCTTGTCCCCCGCCTCGAGTGCGGCGAGCCGGGCATGCGACGCGGTCGAGACCGCCTCCCAGGACTCCGCAGAACCGCGCTCGTAGCGGGCCCGCGACACGATGTCGTCGGTCCACAGCACGTCGACGTTGACCGCACCTGCGCCGTACGCCTGCTCGACGAGCGTCCGTGTGAACTCGACAACACCGACCGGCGAGTGGATCAGGAGGCGGTCACCGGGCTCGAGTCCGATCCCGATCTGGATGCACACGTCCGCGTACTTGGCGAGTAGCTCAGAGGAAGGCATTTGGGTCGCTCCAGCCCGGGGTCATGATCGCTCGACCATAACCTGGTGACGGCACCGACCTGATCGGCTCAATTCACAGCTCGGAGCTGCTCGGTTCGGTGCGGGACGAGTCAGACCATGCCCGCGCCGCTGGCGTCGCCTCGCCCCCGGGGCCCTCGCGCAGGCTCCGGCTCATCCACACGCTGTCCTCGATGGTGAACTCGTGGCGGGCATAGAACATCCGGGCGCGCCGGTTGTGCGCCTCGGTTTCGAGGAACATGCGGACGGCTCCTGCGGCGGCGGCCTCGGCCATCGCACCCTGGATGAGCGCCGAGCCGGTGCCCTCCCCCCTGCTCTCGACGTAGAGCTCGTCGAGCAGGGCATCGAGGCCTCCCGATTCGATCGAAAAGCCCCACGTGACCACCGCGTATCCGGTCACCGCTCCTCCGGACTCCGATACCAGGACGAACCCGCGATCTCCCGGCTCGAGCAGCTGGGCGAACGCCGAGCGGGCAGACGGCTCCTCGAACGACTGGAGGTCGATCAGGCGATAGCGCTCGCACAGCCGCACCAGGGCGTCGAGATCGCCTGGTTCCGCCCGCCGCACCCCCACCTCGATCACCGCTCTCCCAGCAGCCGCTGCAGCGCCCCCCCGAAGACCCGCGACGGACGACCCGTCCGATCCTCCATGGCGTCTGCCGCCGGAGCCAGCATCCTCCCGGCGTTGACGCCCATCCACCTGAGCGGCTCGGGCTCCCAGGATCGACTCTCATGACCCACCCACGGCAGGGAGGTTCGCTCGGTCGCCGCGCCGATCGCCAACTCGGCCAGGGTGCGGCCGGCCAGCTGGGACGCGGCAACTCCCAGACCCACATATCCGCCGGCCCATCCCATCCCGCTGTCCGGGTCGAAGCGGATCGAAGCAGCCAGATCGCGCGGCATGGCAACCGGCCCGCCCCATCGGTGGGTGATGCCGGCACCGGAGAGCGGGGGAAACAGATCACGGAGCATCGCCTCGACCGCCCGGTGGGTCGACGGGTGAAGGTCGAACTCGGGACGAATCCGGGAGCCGAAGTGGTACGGCGCTCCCCTGCCACCGAAGGCGAACCTTCCATCGGCGGTCCGCTGGCCGTAGATCACCAGATGCCTGCCGTCGTGGAAGGTCTCGCGTCGGTCGAGTCCGATTCGACTCCATACCGCGTCGTCGAGAGGCTCGGTTGCCACCATGAGCGAGTACACCGGGATCACCTTGCGCGGCATGTCGTGGGCGGTGAACGCCTCGGTGGCGCGCAGGACGATCGGGGCGGTCACCACGCCACTGTTCGTACGCACCCGCCCCGGCTCGACGGTCTCGGCCCTCGTCCCCTCGCAGATGGTCGCCCCCTGCCTCTCGATGGCCGAGGCCAGGCCGAGCACCAGCTTCATCGGATGGATGGCGGCGCAATGCGGCGTGTAGAACGCCCCCAGGCAACGTCGCACCCGAACCCGGGTGGCGACCTCGTCTGGTTCCATCCAGCGGTAGTCGTCCGGGCCGAATCCCCACTGCCGCTCGTGCTCGACCATCTCTTTGATGCGCGGCACCTGGGCTTGCGAGGTGGCGAGGGTGAGCGTTCCACCCTTGGCGTAGTCGCAATCGATCCCCTCGGTGCGGGCGATCTCCCCGATGTCGTCGACCGCCCGCTGCATCGCCCTCAACAGGTCCACGACCGCCTGACGGCCGTGTGATCGGGTCGCCCTGTTTCGCCGGATGGCGACGTCGGCGGTGGCCCAGCCACCGTTGCGTCCCGAAGCACCGAATCCGACGTGCCGTTCCTCGAGAACCACCACGTCGAGATCGGGCCGCAGCGCCAGCAGGTGGTAGGCGGTCCACAGACCGGTGTACCCCGCCCCGACGATCGCGACATCGGCCCTCCGGTCCCCGTCCAAGGGCGGGCGGGTCGGAGCTGCCCCGCCCACCTCTTCCCACACGGATCCGATCACTCGTCGACCACCGTCGACATCGAGAACGGGTTGTCGAGCACCTCGCGCAACGACTCGGAGAACACCTCGAGGGTCCTGGTGACATCGTCCTCGGTGTGGGCTGCGCAGGTGAACCACGGTTCGAGCGCATCGGGGCACGGCATCACGCCCCTGTCGATCATGCGCATGACCGTGGTGTCGTAGAGCCGTTCGTCGTGCCGTACGAGATCGCGGTACTCGGTCGGCGTGCCCTCGCCCATGAACAGCGAGAACATCGAAGGGTCACCCACCACCGTCCCGGTGACACCGGCATCGTCGAGGATCTCCTGAAGACCGGCCATGATCGCCGAGCCGACCCGATCGATCTGGGCATAGGCTGCACCGTCCTCGAGCCGTTCGATCGTCGCTCGGGCGGCGGCCACCGCCAGGCCGTTGCCGGAGTATGTGCCGGCCTGGGTGATGCCACCCAACTCCCAACCCTCGACGACCTTCTCTGCGAGGGCGATCGCCGCGACCGGGAACCCATTGCCCATCGCCTTTGCGTAGGTGGCGACGTCTGGAACCACCCCGTACCGTGCGACGGCGCCGCCGATCCCGAGGCGGAACCCGGTCTTGACCTCGTCGAAGATCAGCACGCACTCGGACTCGTCACACAGGCGCCGCAACGTCTCGAGGAATCCCGGCACCGGGGGGACTCCGAGGAAGTTGCCGGCCATCGGCTCGACGATCACGGCGGCGAGTTCGTGGCCGTGGTCGGCGAAGAACTCCTCGGCCAGCTCGATGTCGTTGAACGGGAGCGTACGGACGTGCGATTGCACGGTCTCGGGAATCCCCGAGCTGGACTGGATTCGAACCGGCCGAAGGCGGGACCCGAGGTGATCGGCGGGCGCTCCGGCGGTGGTGAACAGCAGCGAATCGTGCGACCCGTGGTAGTGGCCCTCGAACTTGAGGATCAAGTCTCGCGCTCCCCAGCCGCGTGCCAGCCGGATCGCACCCATGGTCGCCTCGGTGCCGGTGTTGGTGAATCGCAGCCGGTCCGGCCATTCGAGCACCTCGATGACCTTCTCGGCGGTCTCGATCTCGGCCGCCTGGGTCATCGCAAACGTGGTGCCGCGTTCGGCCGCCTTCGCCACCGCCTCGGCCACGTACGGGTCGCCGTGACCGAGAATGACCGGCCCGAAGCCGAGCTGGTAGTCGATGTACTCGCGGCCGTCCATGTCGAACACATGGCCGCCCATTCCCCGGTCGATGACGAAGGTCTCTTCTTCGCCCCAATACCTGAAGCCGGATGACACTCCGTTGGGCAGCACGCGTTTGGCGCGTGCGAACCACTCTCTGGTCTGCGGGCCTCTCATGTCGTCTCCTCCTGCGGTCGTTCTGGGTCTCGGGTCAGCGGGCAGATCGACCGGACGGAGGTTGCCAGTGACGCGATGCCACGAGATTGTCGTCGAAGTAGGTCGGAACCGACCAGCACCGCGAGACGCGGAAGGGTCCGTTGCGACCAGAGCCGAGCCTGTCGTGCGGCCAGTCCACCAACGGGTGACGCGGCGTTCCGTGGCTATTCATGAGCTGCATCGCAGCCTACCTGCCCGGTGGATCAGAGTGGATCTCCATTGGGTACGATCGCTCCCATGGCGGCAGATCTCAAGCTCTTCATCGCAGGCGAGTGGACGGAAGGAACCGGGGACGACTCCTACGAGGTGCGATCACCGGTGACAGGGGAACACATCTACACGGTTCCAAAGGCGAGCCAGGCGGACATCGACCGCGCGGTGTCGGCTGCCCGGGAGGCCACCGAGGAACTGCGCCACTGGACGGCATTCGAGCGGGCCGAGCTGTGCCTGCGGATCTACGAACTCTGGCAGGATCGAGTCGACGACATCGCCCGGATCCTCACCCTCGAACAGGGAAAGCCGTTCCATGCAGAGGCGGTCGACGACATCGCAGAGTCGGCCGACTACTTCCAGATCGCCGCCGAGGACGTCAAGCGGCTCAAGGGTGAGCTGATCCCCACCACC
Organism: Acidimicrobiia bacterium; assembly: GCA_036525795.1. Lineage (GTDB taxonomy): Bacteria > Actinomycetota > Acidimicrobiia > Spongiisociales > ZC4RG35 > DATCZS01. The sequence goes on from DATCZS010000124.1 coordinate 21,957, forward strand.
GAACGAAACCGCCGCATGTTCACGGTCCGGCGGCCCGTGGGCGTGTGGGCGGCGATCACGCCGTGGAACTTCCCGGTGATGATCCCGATGGAGTACGTGGGCCCCGGCCTCGCCACCGGCAACGCCGTCATCGTCAAGCCGCCGGAGTTCACGGCCTGGGCATTGCTGGAGGTCGCCAGGATCTTCGAGGAGGCGGGGGTTCCCAAGGGCGCCATTTCGATCATCCCGGGCGCAGGCGACATCGGGGCATCGCTCGTCACCCATCCCGGGGTCGACGCCGTCGGGTTCACCGGGTCATCGGAGACAGGCAAGAAGATCGTCTCTGCGATGGGGTTGAAACGCTCGATCATGGAGATGTCGGGAAACGGGCCGCTGGTGGTGACCGAAGACGCAGACGTGCGAGCCGCCGCCGAGGCGGCGGTGTACGGCGCGTACTACAACGCCGGACAGGTGTGTTGCGCCACGGAACGGGTGATCGTGCTCGAATCGGTCCACGACGAGTTCGTGGAGGCGGCGCTCGAGGCGAGCCACGCGGTGCGCCTGGGCGACCCGTTCGACGAGGCGACCACGATGGGACCCCTCAACAACGCCCCGACCGCAGCGAAGATGGACCGCCACATCGCCGATGCCAGG
>DATCZS010000125.1:0-10169 GCA_036525795.1 Acidimicrobiia bacterium
GTTCGAGCTGGGTCTGGGGGCGGGAGGCAATTGGGATGCGATCTCGGCGTTCGGGGGCGAGCGGCGCACCCCGGCCGAGGCCGTTGCCGCCACCGAGGAGGCGATGGCGGTGATGCGCTCGGTCTGGGCAGGCGGAGAGGACGTCCGCGGCGAGCACTACCACCTCAAAGGGATCCGCCCCGGTCCATCGGCCCCTCACCGGATCCCCATATCGATCGGCGCGTACGGACCCCGCATGCTCGAGGTGATCGGCCGGCACGCCGACGGCTGGCTGCCGTCGCTCCCGTACGTTCCTCCAGACGAGCTCTCCGCCAAGCACGCGATCATCGACGCCGCCGCGATCGCCGCGGGTCGTCAACCGGGGGAGATCTCCCGGATGTACAACCTCCCCGGCGAGATCCTCGACCGCCCGGGGTCGGGATTCCTTCGAGGCTCCGAGAACCAGTGGGTCGACCAGCTCGGCTGGCTGCACGACAGGCACCGGATCGACACGTTCATTCTCTGGCCGCGAGGCGACGTGGTCGACCAGGTGTCACGATTCGCCGGCGTCGCCCGCCGCATCCGGGGCTGAAGGCCGGCCGGTCAGGGCGCCTGCATCGCCAGTCCCGCCACCAGCACCACGGTCAGCCCGAGCACCACCTGCTGTGCGCCGATGACCGGTACCGGCGGAACCCGGAGGCGGGCGGCGACGACGTGGACGAGGGCGAGCACCGCGATCACCGCCGGCCCGGCTGCCGGGAGGCCGGTGACCGACATGGCGGCAACCGCAAGTGCCACCGCTGCCACCTGGGCGGCGTCGTTCGCGCGGATGTCGTGGTCCTGTTGCTTTGCCCGCCGCAGTTGCACGCGGACGAAGGGAACGGTGGCGATCGCTCTGGCCGCTGCCACCGACCAGACCGCGAACGCGGTGTCGTACCCGCCCGAACCCGCCAGGACGATGGCGGCCCCCATCGAGCCGATGCCGATCGTGCCGAGGAGCTCGGGGACCAGACGGCGGCTGCGCCCCCGGGCGTCATAGGCGAGTTCGATCGCAAAGAGGGGAAGGGCCACGAGGATCGGTATCCAGAACCCGCTGGAGGCCGTTGTGTGGGCGGCGACCAGGAGCGAGAGCATGATCACGCCGTATGCGGCGACCACCCGGTCGGCGAGACGGGTCCTCGGAAGGTTTCGCCGCCTGAGGCGGTCGCCGATCGAGAACTTGAGTGGCGTGCGGATGAGAAAGGCCGTCAGGCCCGCACCGATGAGCACGAGCCCGGCGCTGCTGGGAGCGACCAGGATCCCGAGGATCGCCGGCTCGAGGGTGAGGCTCCAGCCACCGTGCTCTCCGGGGACGGCAACCCGCCGGAGAGCCGCCCCCGGGTCCGGTCGGGTGGCGTCATCCACCGTCAGCCACCGAGGCAGACCCCGAGGTTGCGGGCGCCGCGGATCCACGGATGGTCGAGCGGGACCGTCTTGCGTTTCCCGGCCACCTCCTCGAGCGGGACCGGGACCGACTGTCCGTCGCGCATCGCCACCATCACACCGGTCGTGCCTTCGGCGATGAGATCGGCGGCAGCCGTGCCGAGCTGGGTGGCGAGGATGCGGTCGGCGGTGGACGGTGCTCCGCCCCGCTGGACGTGACCGAGGATCGTCACCCGGGCCTCGAGTCCGGTGAGCTCCTCGAGCTTGAAGGCGAGATCCTCGGTCGATCGAGACATGCTCCGGTGAACCGCGTCGAGCTCGGCCCGGATGGCGGTGTCGTCTGCATCGTCGTCGAGGGCTTCGATCTGCGCCCTGACGTCGTCGTGGCGCCGGCGGTCCTCCAGAGACGAGGCTCCTTCCGCCACCGCGACGATCGAGAAGCTCGACCCTGCCGCCTTCCGGGAGAGGATCGACTCGGCGATGACCTCCACCCCGTACGGGATCTCGGGGACCAGGATGGCGTCTGCGCCTCCCGCCAGCCCTGAGCCCAGCGTCAGCCAGCCGGTGTTGTGTCCCATGATCTCCGCCACCATGATCCGATGGTGGGAGTGGGCGGTCGAATGAAGCCGGTCGATCGCCTCGGTGGCGATGCCCAGGGCGGTGTCGAAGCCGAACGTGGTGTCGGTGCCCCAGACGTCGTTGTCGATCGTCTTGGGAAGAGCGAGCACGGGGATCCCGGCGTTGTGGAGTCGAAGGGCGTTCTTCATGGTCCCCCCGCCGCCCAAACACACCAGTGCGGTGAGGTCGTGCTGGTCGACCACCTGGGAGATCATCGGTCGCATGTCCACCGGCCTTCCGTCGCCGATGTCGACCTTGTGCACCTTGATCCGGCTCGTACCCAGAATGGTTCCACCGCGGGTGAGGATCCCCGAGAGGGTGTCGCCATCGAGGCGCTCGTGCCGGTTCTGCATGAGCCCGGCAAAACCGTCACGGAAGCCGATGACGTGCATCCCGTAGCGGCGTTGGGCAGCCTTGCCCACCGCCCGGATGGCGGCGTTGAGCCCGGGTGAGTCACCCCCGGCCGTCAGGATTCCGATCGTCTGGGCCACGGGGCCACATTAGGGGTCGGATGCCGGGCGTACGCCGGAGCCCGACCCGGTGCACCGGCGGCGCCCGGGGAGGGTCACCAACCGGCGAACAGGAATCCGTCCGCCAGCGGGGTGAGCCCGTCCGGACCCCTCCACACGACCTGTCCGGAGCGGGTGGTGTAGATGAAGTGGGTGCCGGTGGGATCGAAGCCCCCGAAGACGCTGCCCGGCTCGAGGACGAAGCGGTCGACGATCTCGGCGTCGTTCGCCCGGTACGCCACCATCTCGGTCTCGACGATGTCGAAGTAGTCGTCGCCGGCGGTGAGGAGGAAGGACACCAATGCTCCGTCCATCCCTTGCTCGAGACCGGCGAGGCGCTGGCCGTCCCCCACCCAGTCGATGGGAGTACGGCCGACGTCTCCCACGGAGGCCGTTGGGTCCCAGGTCACGAGCTCACCGGTGAAGGCGTCGTACCAGTAGACGAGGCCGCCGTCCGCGCTCCAGCCGATGGCGCCCACCCCGGAGCCGTCGTTCTCGAGAAACACCAGCTGATCGGAGGCTGCGGTGGGGTCCGGGGTGGTGATGGCGGTGGCGTACCCGACCAGGATCACGGCGTCGGACACGGGAGAGGGCACCACCGCCCAGGCGGCGACATGGGGCTCGCCGTGGTCATCGGAGAGCCGACCCGACCGGCTGAGATAGTTGATGCGTCCGCCGGCGGGCTCGCAGCATTCGCTGACGAGGATCATGGCACCACTGGTCGTCCGCCACACGGCGTCCACCACGTTGGGCGGGATTTCCCCGGTGTCGAGATCGGCGGCGGTGGCTCTCTGGCCGAAGCTCCGGAGGATCTCGCCGGTCGCCGTGTCCACTTCCACCGCCTCGTAGTCGGTCGTCACCGCCAGGAACGTGGCGGGCGGGCCATCTCCGAGGGTCGGGGTGCCGCCCGGGTCGGTGGTCGTGGTCGTGGTGGGCGATTCGGTGGAGGAGGGCGCGTCTGGCGGGCGGGCGGTTGTGGTGGACGACGGCGGCGGAGGTGGGGAGGTCGGCGGCGCCGGTGTCGAAGGGGAGGCGATCGGGCCGGTGCCGTCCCCCAGGCACGCCGCAACCAGGAGGAAGAGAGAAGGGGCGAGGCGCCGCACGCCTTCGAGCCCCCGGTATGCCTGGCGAGGCCGGCGGCATCGGGCCGAGGGCTCCTGGCCGGGCCTCATGGTTCTTCTACCGTTCGCTCACGCTCCAGAGAATACGGCGATCTTATCCCAGGCGGCATCCATCAGCATGTCCTCGAGGTCGTCGAGGGCCCTGGCGATGGCGAGCTCCTCGCCGATCACGGGGCGAAGCGGGTCGTCCGGATTCCGTTTGGCCCTGCCGATCGCCTCGAAATGCTCCCCGCGCAGGTCGAGCATCGTCGTGGCGATGGTCATGGTGTCGTCCTCGGTGAGATGAATCGACAGCGTCACGTCTCGTTCCACCGGAACCTCCTTTCGAACCCGAGCCTACGGGTGCGCGGCTCGTCGGCACAGGGCCATTGGCAACCGGCGACGGTTCCGATGGACCCGATCCGGTGGGGTCCCGCCGTCGGGGTCAGGCCTTCATCCGGCGGGGGATGGCGTCGTGATAGATCTGGGTCGCCACCTCGAGGTCGACGCCGGCGCGGGCACCACCCGAACTGAAGCTGATCTCGTCGCCCCCCAGGATGCCGATCCGCTGGGCGGGGATCCCGATGTCGTCTGCCAGTTCGCCGACCCGGTCGGCCGCCTCGGAGGGGATCGCCGCCAGGAATCGGTGGGGATCCTCTGAGAACAACCCCCGCCAGTCGGCGAATCCCACGGTTGCCCCCACGCCCGAGGCGATGCAGATCTCGGCGATGGCCAGCGCAATGCCGCCGTCCGAGACATCGTGGAGTGCCACGGCGAGCTCCTCGGTGACCAGGATCCGGGCCATCTCGATCGCCGCTCTCGCCATGGTGGGATCCGGAGCGCTCGGACGCCCGCCGACGTGGCCGAACGTCACCTGCTCGAGCGCCGAGCCCGCGAGGTTGACGGCCCACTCCGGGCCGAACCTCCACAGTTCCATCCCGTCTTCGGCCCGGTCGAGTCGGGGTGGATTGGGCGGAATCGGCTCGACCATCCCCACCATCCCCACCACCGGGGTGGGGTAGATGTCGCGCCCGTCCGTCTCGTTGTAGAAGCTGACGTTTCCGCCTACCACGGGAATCCCCAGCGCCTCGCACGCATCGGACATGCCGTCGATGGTCGAGATGAACTGCCACATCACCTCGGGCTTCTCGGGGTTGCCGAAGTTGAGGTTGTCCACCACTGCCAGCGGGCGGGCTCCGGTCATGGCGACATTGAGCGCCGCCTCGTAGACCAGCCTCGCTCCCCCCCGCCACGGGTCGAGGTAGCAGAGCTTGCCGTTTCCGTCCGTCGACACTGCGAGTGCCTTCTCGGTCCCGCGGATCCTGATCAGGCTCCCGTCATGGCCAGGTCCGATCACCGTGTTGAGGAACAGCATGTGGTCGAACTGCTCGTACGCCCACCGGGCGGATCCGATCGACGGGTCGTCGAGCAGCTTCAAGAGAGCGTCGGCGATGCCCGGCCGTGTCATGAACTTGAGGGTGTTCGACCACAGGTCCTCCATCCAGTGGGGTTCCCCCTGGGGTCGCCGGTAGACGGGAGCGTCCTCGGAGAGACTGGCTGCGGGGACCTCGGCCACCAGCTCGCCTTCGTGGAACACCCGGAGCATGCCCCCCGCCTTCACTTCGCCCACCACGGAGGCATCGATCTCCCACTTGGCGGCGACATCGAGGACCTCGCTGACCTTCTCCGCCTCGACGAAGGCCATCATGCGCTCCTGGGACTCCGACATCAGAAGCTCGGGGGCCGTCATCCCTGATTCGCGGACGTGGACCCGGCCCAGGTCCACATCCATGCCTGCTCCGGCGCGGGCAGCCGGTTCCGAAGTGGCGCATGACAGACCGGCTGCACCCAGATCCTGCACTCCCACCACCAGCTTCTTGTCGTAGAGCTCGAGGCATGCCTCGATCAGCTTCTTCTCCTCGAAGGGGTCTCCCACCTGGACGCTGGGCCGTTTGGCACCGGAGGTCTCGTCGAATGAGGCGGAGGCGAGCACCGAGGCGCCTCCGATCCCGTCCCGGCCGGTGGCGTTTCCGAGGAGGACCGCCACCGTCCCCTCGCCTCCCGCCGTGCCGAGCACCAGCTGATCCCGTCTGAGGATTCCGAGGCACATGACGTTGACGAGGGGGTTCCCCGAGTAGCACTCCTCGAATGCGATCTCCCCGCCAACCGTGGGGACCCCCACGGCGTTGCCGTACCCGGCGATCCCGGCCACCACCCCGCTGAAAAGGTACCGGTTCTTTGCCTGGTCGAGGGGCCCGAAGCGGATCTGGTTCCAGAGGGCGATCGGCCGGGCTCCCATCGTGAACACATCGCGCAGGATCCCGCCGACCCCCGTCGCCGCCCCCTGATACGGCTCGACATAGGACGGGTGGTTGTGGCTCTCGATTCGCATCGCTGCGAGCCATCCGTCACCCAGGTCGATCACCCCGGCGTTCTCGCCCGGCCCCACGACCACCCAGGGCGCCTCCGTCGGGAAGCGCCCGAGATAGGCCCGGGACGACTTGTACGAGCAGTGCTCGGACCACATCACCGAATACATGGCGAGCTCGGCGGGCCGCGGGGCCCGGCCGAGGATGGTGCACACCGATTCGTACTCTTCGTCGGTCATCCCCAACAGACGGTGGACCGCGGACGGATCGCCGTCCGGGCCGGCGATGTAGGCGTCTTCCTCTGGCGCCAGCTCGATGTCAGACACGGCTCTCCTCCCGATCGACCGAGGCGATGAACCCCTCGAGCAGCACCCGTCCATCGGTGGACCCGACCATCGCATCGATGGCCCGCTCCGGGTGCGGCATGATCCCCACTACGTTTCCTTTGTCGTTGGCCACCGCCGCCGCCTGCTCCTGGGCCCCGTTGGGGTCCTCGACATATCGGACCACGATCCGGCTGTCGTTGGACGGATCGACCCAGTTCCCTTCGTAGGAGTTCAGCGGGACCCGGAGGCGCTGACCCGGCGTGGCCGCCGCCGTGAGTACAGAACCCGTGTCGACGACCTCGAGTTCGACGTCGCGGCAGATGAACCTCAGGTCGCGGTTGGGGATCAGCGCTCCCGGGAGGAGTCCCACCTCGCACAGGATCTGGAATCCGTTGCAGATCCCCAGCACCGGCCTGCCCTGGGCGGCCATGCGCCTGACTTCGGCCATGACAGGGGAGAAGCCGGCGATCGCCCCGGTGCGCAGATAGTCGCCGTGGGCGAAGCCGCCCGGGAGCACCGCTCCTGCGAAGTCGGAGAGATCCGTTTCCCGGTGCCACACCAACTCTGCCTGGGCGCCCAGTGTGCGGAGCGCGTACAGGGTGTCGAACTCGCAGTTCGACCCGGGAAACACGACGACGGCGATGCCGCTCATCCGACGATCACCTCGAAGTCCTCCAGCACCGGGTTTGCCAGCAGCTGCTCGCACATGGCGGTGACCGCCTGGCGGACCTCCTCGACGTCGTCGCCGTCCACGATCAGGTGGATGGTGCGGTCGATGCGGACCGACTCGACGGAATCGTGCCCGAGATCGCGCAGCGCCCGGGCGACGGTGGTGCCCTGCGGATCGGCGATCTCGGGCCGGCGGGTGATGTTGACGGTGACGTTCATGCGCCAGCTTCCTCCAGATAGGCCTCGAAGCCCTGGTCGGTGATTCGTTCGAATGCTTCCACGTAGCGCGCCTTGGTCCCCATGACCACCTCGTCCGGCAGCCGGGGGGCCGGGGGTGTGTGGTCCCACCCGCTGGCATCGAGCCAGTCCCGGACGAACTGCTTGTCGAAGCTGGGCATGTCCCGTCCGGGCGCCCACTGATCGGCCGGCCAGTAGCGGGACGAGTCGGGGGTCAGCACCTCGTCGATGAGGATCAGGTCGGTGCCACACAGCCCGAACTCGAACTTGGTGTCGGCCAGGATGACCCCGCACCTCCGGGCGTGGTCTGCCGCCCGCTCGTAGATGTCCATGGATCGGCGCTTGACCTCCTCGAAGACGGCGTCTCCGACGGCGACCCGGGCGGTGGCCTCGTCGACGTTCTCGTCGTGGCCGGTGACCGCCTTGGTCGCCGGGGTGAACACCGGTTCGGGCAGCCGGTCGGCCTTGACGAGGCCGGCGGGCAGTCCCTCGGTGGCCGGCCCCCCGCCTGCTGCGTACTCGCGCCACGCCGACCCGTACAGGTAGCCGCGGACCACGCATTCGATGGGGATCACCTCGGCGCGGCGGACGATCATCGAGCGCCCGGCCAGCTCGTCGCGATCCTGGGGCGTGAGGCCTTCGACGGAGGTGAGATCGGTGGTCACGAGGTGATCGGGGGTATCCAGCAGGTCGAAGAAGAACAACGAAAGACCGGTCAGCACTCTGCCCTTGTCGGGTATGGGGTCGGGGAGGATGCAGTCGTACGCCGAGATGCGGTCCGAGGCGACGAGCAGGAGGTGATCTGCGTCGACCTCGTAGATCTCGCGAACTTTTCCCGAGCCGACGTGGGGGAGAGCCAGCACGCGGGCTGACATTAGCGCCAGTCGCTGCCGCTCCCGGCGTCGTGGGACTGCCGCCCACCGGCTGCGGGGATGCCGGCCGGGGCTACCTCGCGAACGCGAAGCTCTGGAAGATCTCTGTGACGAGGGGGGCGAGTTCCTCCAACTGGCGGGCCTCGGCGAAGAAGCTCACCTCCCACGCCTGACCGCCGGTGGTCACGATGAACCGCGAGATCCCGACGTCGATCCCGTCCTGGCCGGTGACCAGGGTGATCCCTCTCCCGGGGACCCCGTCCACCACGATGTTCGCCTCCTCCAGGATCCGGACGTCAGGGAGGTTCGACTCCAGCTTCGCCCGCTCGCCGTCGTAGTAGACGGTGAAGGGGACGTCGTCCGGTACCTGCCCGGTCGTCACGTTGAAGTTGGGCGTGAAGCCCCCGGTGTTGAGCGGGGCGCTGAACTGGACGAATCCCTCGCCCAGGGACGGTGCCACCGTCCACTGGGCCGGGTAGGAGATCGAGAACCCGAGCTCGGGCGACGTGAATCTCTCGAAGGTCTCGACGTTCACCGTCGTGGCCGGTGCCGGCGGTGCCGTCGTGTTCGTCGTCGCGCCGTCGGCGCCGTCACCGCCGCACGCGGCACCCAGCGCGGCAGTGAGCGCGGCGGCGGCCACGATCGGGATGGGCATGTGTCGCATCGAGGCAAGGCTACCGGTGGTGGTGGGCTCTGCCGGAACGGAGGTGTACGGTCCCTGTCATGAACGCTGAGCGCGTGGCCGAATTGCTCGCCGCCGACCCCTATGCCGCCCTGTTGGGAATCGAGCTGGAGTCGGTGTCGGTCGATCGGCTCGCCGTATCGATGCCCGTCGACCGGCGCCACGTCAACTTCCTCGAGGTGTGCCACGGCGGAGCCACATTCTCACTGGCGGATGTGGCGTTTTCTCTGGCATCGAACCAGGCGGGACCGCGGGCGGTGGCGGTCGACACCCATCTGGTGCTCACCGCAGCCGGTCGCGTGGGCGATCGCCTGACGGCGGAGGCGATCGAGGTGACCAGGGGGAGGACGCTCGGCACCTACCAGGTCACGGTGCGCCGGGGCGACGGGCGGACCGTGGGCCTGTTCACGGGAACGGTGCACATCTCCTCATGACCAGTCGAGCGGCAGAACACTCCCTCCGGGTGCTGCGGAATCTCACGGACGCAGCGATCCTCTGGATCCGCCAGAACCCCGTGAAGTTCGCCGTCTCGGTGTTCTTGGGGATCGTGCTTGCCGCGGTGCTGTTCGTCTACGACCTGGTGGCGGGGGCCTTCGCGAGCGCCGCCGAAGACTTCGACGCGGCCGCTGCGGCCAGCGAGCTCGCCGGGCGGTCGTCCTCCGAGGTCGAGAGGAGCGTGGCGGAATTCCTGGCGGCGGAGGAGGACCGGCTGCGGGCCGAGTACGAGCAGCAGCTGCAGGGCGCCGCTCTCGACGACGAGGTCGAACGCCAGATCGAAGAGCTCCAAAGTCGAACCTTCGAGGTGCCGAACGCGGTCAGCCCCCGGCTCCCCGACGACATGTTCACGTCGATGCTGCTGATCGGGGCAGACGAGAGCGGGTTCCTCGCCGATGTGATCATCGACATCCTGCTTCCCGCAGACGGGTCCGCTCCGATGATCGTGTCGCTCCCGCGGGATTTGTACCTGCCGAACGCCTGCACAGACGCTCCCGCCAAACTGAATGCCAGCCTGGGCGGATGCCGGGGGTTCGCCAGCGGATCGGAGTTGCTGGCGATCAACGTCGGATCGTTCACCGGCATCGCCGTCGATCACTACGCCCGCGTCAACTTTGCCGGGTTCGCTGCGCTGGTGGACCGTCTGGGGGGGCTCGAGATCTGCGTCGGCGACCGCCCCGTGCGCGACATCAAGGCGAACATCCTCGAACCGATCGGGCCCGGATGCCTGGTCGCCGATGGCGCCACCGCCCTGGGCTGGGTCCGGTCCCGGCACCCCGAGTTCCTGGCGGACGGCGAGTGGGTCACCGAGAACGGCAGCGACTTCATCCGCCAGCAACGGCAGCAGGATCTCCTGTTCCAGATGGCCGAGCGGCTCGCGCAGTACTCGTC
>DATCZS010000126.1:0-28215 GCA_036525795.1 Acidimicrobiia bacterium
CTATACCCCTCGCAGCGGCGTCCTGGGTCACGATTCTCATCGGAGTGGACCTCTCGAATGAGGCCATGGTGGACCTGACGACCGTGGTGTTCGGTGGGCTCATGGCGGGGGTCGCCGAGTTCCGCCGTGTCATGGGCCGGATGGGTGTGGACGGATCTGAGAGCGTGTGGATGGCGCGCGGGTGGCTCGGATTGGGCGGGACCGGCGTCGTATTGGCCTCTGCAGTCGCCGCCGTCTTCGACATCGGCAGCTGGTGGACTGCGCTCGGATTTGCCCTGGTTGCGGTGGGTTCGGCCCGCGGGGCCGAACCCCTCTCGCTCCCATGGCTGCGCGACGTGTCCGGGATCGCCCTTCTCGCGGCTCTCCTGTTCGCGGCGGCCGCCGGCGGGTGGTCGGGATTCGGGCAGGCGACCGTGCTGGTGGTCTCGGGTGCCCTTGCTGCGGCCGCGGTCCTTCTCGTGAGGAACCGGCCGGGAGCCGATGTATGGGTGCGTCCGCTCGCCTTCTTTGGCGGGGCGGCGAGCCTGATAGCCGGGGGCTATGCCGTCGAGGCCTGGCCCGACCGCAGTCTGGCGGTGGCATTGATGCTGTCGCTGGGGATCCAGGCGTGGGCGCTGGGCGTGGCGTTCGGCCGAGTCGGCATCGCGGCCCTCGGTCCGGTACTGATTGGCGCCGGGTTCCTTCTCGTGGTCGAGCAGAGCACTTCCGGGAGTGCCCAGTGGTACACCGTCCCTCTCGGGCTGGTCGTGCTCGCCGAGGTGGAGATCCTCCGCTACTCCCGCCTGAGTGGCGGGCAGCCCGGGAGTGATGTCAAGGTGTTTGCCAGCGAAGGTGCGGGTCTGGGGCTGATCGTGGTTCCGGCTCTGGTGGAGATGTTCATCACCAATCTCGGGTTCGGGTTTGTCGCCCTTGGTGCAGCGGTCATGTGCCTCGTGTGGGCGATTCTCACCCGGGTGAAGAGGCGGGTGGTGGCGGCCGGCGTCATTGCGACCTCGGCTGCGGTACTGATGCTGGCTGCAGCCGCTGCCGGGGGTGCTCCGGCCTCGGCGTTCTGGTGGATCGTGGCGATTGCGATGGGGTTCACTGTGATGTTGGTGGCGGCGCTCATAGAGGCCTACCGCTCGCGGAAAGGTCGGGTCATGGTGCGGCTCGACAAGCTGATGGAGGATTGGCAATGAACCGGCGCTACATCCCGGCGGTGGTCGTGGCCGCATTCGGCTCCGCCGCCGCCATCTGGTCGATCGTGCTTCCGACGGTGGCGGCCGACGTCGTGCTCCTGATGGGAAGCGCGGCCGTTCCTGTGGCTGTTCTGCTGGCGGTGGCGGCAAAGCTCGGGGAAGACCCCCCATGGCGCGCCGGATTCGGAGGGGGACTGATCGGCGGTGCAGTGGCGTTGGCAAGCCACGGGGTGGTGTTCGCCTTTGCGTATGCCTTCTTCCTGGGTTTCGCCGAGGCGGCCGTCGATCTGCTCGATTCCCTGCGAATCGACCCGCAAGTGACGTCGTTGGCAGGCTCCCCGTGGGCGATCGTGCTGGCGGTCGAGTTGGTGGTGGTGGCACCTCTGACCGAGGAGGTGGGCAAGTTCCTCGGGGCGCGGGCCGGGGCAGCGTTCGACAGGCGCCGGATCGTGTTCCTGTCGGGTGTGGCGGCGGGCTCGGGATTCGCTGTCATCGAGAACGTCCTCTACGCCTCGGGTGCGGGGTTCTTCGGGGAGTCCTGGCAGTTCATCGTCATCGCCCGGACCCTGGGAGCGGCAGTGCACCCGCTCGCCTCGGGCCTGGTGGCTTTGGCTTGGTGGGACTGGCGGCACACGAACGACCCGGCCGCCGCCCTGCGCAGATTCTTCGCGGGGGTGGGTATCCACGCACTGTGGAACGGGTCGCTGGTGGTTCTCGAAGTGGTGGGCACGGCGTTCGATATCGCCGGGACTCCCAGCGAGTACGTGGTCACCTCGTTGTCCTATTCCGCTGTCGTGGGCCTGGTGCTGGCCGGCGGGCTGTGGCGTGTCACCGGGGCGGTAGCTGCTGGGCGGCAGCGGGCGCTGGCGTTCGACCCTGGCGACGGGAGGCTGCTGGGCGCCTGGACCGTGCTGGCGGCCAGTTTCCTGGTGCCGGTCGCCATGCTGCTGCTCGGGGTGGTGTCGTCAGATGTCCCATAGGACCGAGGGCACGGTCCGAGTCCATAGGTATCGCTGAAACAGTCGACCGGGCTCACTCCGCCCGGCTGACGCTCTCGAAACGAGGCGTCAGTCCCGAGGGCAGGTGCGAAGCCAGCGCCGTCGCTTATGCGGCGAAGCACTTGATGCGCCATCCGCCATCAGGCGCCCAACGCTCGGTGCAGGAACGCAGCCATTTGCCCCCGGGTGACGAAGTCGTTGGGACAGAAGAGGGTGCCTTCGGCGTTGCATCCTTTGGTGATTCCCGCCTCTGCGATCTTGGCGATATCAGCCTCGAAGATGGAGCCGTTGTCGTCGGTGAACGTGTTGAGTGCCCCGTCCGGCAGGTTCATCGCCCTCGACAGGAATGCCGCCATCTGACCGCGGGTGACCAGGTCGTCGGGGCAGAACAGGGTGCCTTCCGCGTTGCAGCCCTTCGTCACCTCTTGTTCGACGAGCCATTCGATGTCGGACTCGAACGGATGGCGGTGGGTATCGGCGAAGCGGCCGACCTCAACGGTGATTGTGCCGGCAACGTCAACAATGGGCGAGGACACTCCGTCATAAATGGGGGTTGCAGTGCTCATCGACAGTGTCACCTGGTAGGTCCCCGTGGCGTTGAACGTGATCGGTGTCCTCCAGTAGACCCACCAGCCTGTGAAACCAGTTTGCGTTCCGGCGCAGAGGGTTATCTCGCCTATGGTCACAAGGTCCGGAGGATTGATCGGATCGCTCCATTCGACCTCCGGCCAACTCGCAGCGGGACCTGACACTTCCAGTGTTGGACCCGTCAGATCCGGCCAGACCGGAAAGTCGTCGGCCAGGTCGGCCGTGCACGCACCCCAACGGGCTCCAACTTCGAACGGTTGTCCGACCTCAGCGGTGAAGGTTTCCCCATTGTGCTGCCATGGGATCACGAGCGTCTCAGCCGTTTGGTCGTGCACGGCTCCCACGGGGACGGCCACCATCACCAGTGTGGAGACCAGCCCGATGATCCAGACCCTCCGGCTCACAGGCCTGGGGAGGACCGTCTTCGGCACTCGCATGATTACCCCTCTCCACCGCTGGCCGACATGAACCAGAAGCGCACCGAGTCGCTCTCCAGCGATATCCCACCCTCACGATGTGTGACCAGCGCGCTCAGAGCCGAAAGTCACTAGTGCAACGAAGTGCCTGGCTGCTGTTGGGGGTCGGGATCGCCAGCACCCTTGAGATCGACCTGTCGCCAGCCGGGTGAGAGGGCCCGGGCGCTTCGGACTCGCCTCTTCCGTCACACCCATCCGGTAAGGGTGCCGTAGTGCCCGTCAGGGTCGCGGAAGTGTGCGCCCAGCAGGTCTCGGCCGTCTCTGGACATGATCGTCCTGAGGTCGGCTTCGAACGGAACCCCTCTGTCAGCCAATGTCTGATAGGTCTCTCGCACGTCTTCCGATCCGAAGACGACCTCTGTGAGCGACTCGTCGGTAACCGAGTCGATGGCGCTGAGAACGATCGATATCGAGCCACCGTCCAGGAACGTGAATCCAGGGACCTGACCGGCTACCTCTAGACCCACGCGCTCAGACCAGAACGCAGTCGACCGATCGACGTCCGCGGTTCTCAGGATGATGCTGGCAACTTCCATCCCCCGGAGCCTACCCGGGCACGAAAACCGCTAGCCGAAACCCCCACTGGCACACCGGTGCCGGTATGTGAGCGTCATGACCAGTTGCGTGGCCGAAGCCGGGCGGCTGTGCCGGCGGCAACTGACTGCAGAGAAACACGCACTTCGACTGGCCGAGGCCTCCGGGGACCGTTCGCCCGTGCTGGAGGTCGAGGGGTGGATGGCACTCGGCGTGATCCGGGTCTCTGACGAACTGGGCGGGTGCCTCGTCGTCCACGACGGAGAGAAGAGCATCCGGCTCTACCCGGCGAGCGCCGACCTGAAGACCGCCGACGTCGGTCTGAGGACCGAAATCGTGAAGATCGTCCACGAATGGATCCACCAGGGCCTCGTCGGCCGTGTCGACTACAAGGAGCGGCGCTGGCCGTACGAGGGGGTCGCCATCTCATGGCGGCCGAACGGTCAGACCGACGGTGAGCAGACGGTCCAGTTCCCGCAGCCGCCCCGGGGCAGTGCCATGGGTGAGGCGGGGGAGTGGATCGACCGCAACCGCAGCGACGCTGCGGAGATGTGGCTGCGGTGGGGGAGCGGCCGCCGCATGCTGATTCACCGAGCGGCGACCAAGCCGAAAGCCCGCTCCAAGAGGTCCGAGTCGATCGACCCTGTCACCGTCTACTGGCAGGGCCGACCCGGGCGGCCGCTGGGCCGGTATCAGTCTCGTGAGTTCGCGAACATGGCCGAGGCCGGACACTGGATCGAAGATGCCCGGGTCGGGCGACAGATCATCTGGCTGCAGTGGGGAACAGGTCGCCTGTACTTGGTGCACTGGGCGCCGATCGACGGAGACCGGGCCGGAGAGGGTGGCTGACCGGACCCAGCCACCCCGCCGGTTCTGGACGCCGGTGACTGGCCCGCAGACCCAGGTCGACCAGGCCCCAAGGACTGCCCGGTTGGCCAAGCCCTGAGAGCGATGCCGGCAAACCCCGGCGCCACCAAGGATCGACTCCGTATGCTCGATCCATGGCCCGCAAACGCCTCCGGATCGCCCATCTCACAGGCTGGCTGCTTCTAGGGGTGTCCGGGTTGTTCTGGTTTCTGGCGGTGATCGCGGTTATCCGGGAGCCAGCGGAGGCGGCCAGCTTGATTGGTGGAGCACTCGTCCTGTCGGCCGTCCCGATCACTGCGGGAGTCCTACTTGTCAGGGTTGGCAAAGCAGACCGGCAGGTGGGTGAGTTGTCGGTCGACTCTGGAGGTGGCCTACCCGAAGACGACCTTGCAGAGTTGCGTCGGTTGCGCCGATCTGATCGACGCACATTCTGGGGTCTGGTCGCCTCCGCATCGCTCGCAGTGATCGGCCTGGTCGTTGTCAATAGTCTTTTCCTCGGGCTGTCACCGGGCCTATTTGGAGGTCTGGTAGCCGTCATCGGAGTTGGCGCCGCTTCCACCTTCGAGAGCCGACGTCGAAGAAGCACCACCAGGCAAGGAAACCCGACCTCGAAGCCACAGAGAGACCGGGCTGGAATTGGCGGTCGACGATTCTCGAACTTCGCGTTTTCTCAGACTCTCCCTACATGGCACGGGTGGCGTCGCGACGTGGGGGATGTAGTCGTCGACGCCGACGGCGTGACGATCAACGGGCTGAAACACCGGCTCCAGCTGGGGCCCCCCTTGAACGCGAAGGTGTATGAAGACAAGAAGTACATCTACTGGACGATGGTGGAGGTCACTGGAGTGTCCACACGCGGTGAGCAAGTGGTCGTGTATCTCGTAGCGGAAGGGGCGCCACGGTCGAAGTTCGCAGCCAATCCCGAGGACCTGCACCGTCGCGGGAAAGAGCTTGTGGCCGAAATCCGTAGGGCAGCCACGTGAAGCCCTGTCCCCGTCGACCAGCTCTCCCCTTGTGCCGCGCTATGCCGCCTCAACGGTCGGCGAAGGCCGCGACCTCCCAGTCGGGACACCGAGGCAGGTCGAAGGTGTCGCTGTCTGTGACGCCAGACGGACTGGGCTCACAGCTGCGGCTCATGCACCCATGTCGATGCAGGTGAAGACCTGGACCTGGCCACCGTGCCTGATGTGGGGATGGTCCTGGCACGCAGCACCGGCGGCGTCGAGCGACTCGGCCGCAATGATCGTGTAGCCGGTCGCCGGGGTGTCTCCCAGCGGGCCGTCCGCAATGCCGCTGCCCACCAGGTGTCTCGCCTCGCCGAAGGGAGCGCCACCATCCACGATGGCGTCGCCCATTCTCTCGTACCAGGCGCCCCAGTCCGCCATGACCTGCTGCTGCTCGGCGGGATCCATGTCCATGCCCATGCCACCGGAATAGATCACCATGTACTTGGCCATCCGAATGCCTCCCTCGTGGCTCGCGTGACGGTCACCGTAGGAGGGGCAGAGGGGCACGGGCAACGGGTCCTTCGAGAAACCGCAACCGAAGCCGCCGCCCTGCGGGCCTGCCATCAAGGGAACCGGGCATGTGTTCGCCGACCCGACCGTGGGCGTGGTGGTGGGATCCGACGGAGCGCCCGTGCTGACCGTCGATCATGAAGATGAAGCCGAAGAGGACGTGTTGTCACCGATCCAGGTCTGGGCGGCGAGCCCACCGGACAGCCCAAGACGGGGCGGATCCGGCTCCGAGCCGGGCGAGACTTCGGGTCACGCCCGTCCGGCGGGCCGGCCCGTACTCCACGGCTCCGGGCTCGTCGAGGCGGTCGGTGTCCACGGTCCCTCGATCGCAGTTGCTTCTGTGTCACCCGGCCAGGGCGGCATCGCGACACACAGGAACGTGAGCGGCTCCGACCCGGTGCAGCGGTACTGGAAGGCCGTCCCGACCGGGATGTCGATCGATACCCCGGGCTCGAGTGCGGTCGTCTCGTCACCGTGCTCGTCGCGGCGCCAGATCTCACCGCGGCCCGACAAGATGTGCCAGAACTCGCTCACGGTGGCATGGACGGTCGCCCGCAGCACCCGGCCCGGGGCGACCGTCGAATGGATCATGTTGCCGGTGTCGGCGTCGAGCAAGTACCGGATCTCGGCTCCGGCGGGGGAGCGGGCGTCGGGGGCATCCGGCAGAGTACGGGTCTGCATCTCGTGCTCCTTCGTGAGACATTCCAAGCGTACGTGGGACCGGTGTCCCGGTGTGAAGCAGGGGATTCGCCGAGTGGGGGCGCGGTGGAGCTACCGTGCCGCCCCATGGCGGATGCACCCTCGGTCGAGACGCTGCGGCACATCTACGAGACCTCGAAGGTCATCGCAGTGGTGGGCGCGTCGATGGACCCCGGAAAGAGAGCCCACATCGTCCCGGCGTATCTTCGGGAGCAGGGGTATCGGATCATCCCGGTGAACCCGCGCTATGACGAGCTCCTCGGCGAGAGGTGCTACGCCTCGCTGGAGGACATACCCGAGGCGGTGGACGTCGTCGATGTCTTCCGGCCATCGGACGAGGCACCGGCGATTGCACGTGCTGCTGCGGCCATAGGCGCCAGGGTGTTGTGGCTGCAGGTCGGGATCACGTCGGAAGAAGCCGCCCGAATCGCAGGCGAGGCGAACATGACCTTCGTGTCGGACATGTGCATGGCGGTCACCCACGCCAGCCACGGCTTCGGACCCGCCCCGAAGGCGGATCGCTCCAGATAGGGGGCGGGGCATTCGTCTCAGTCGTATCCCCCTCCCGTCGTCGCTCATCGACGACGCCCGAGCGACGCTGAACGCACCCCGTGGGTAGGCGCTCGACAGGCCCCGGCGGCACCACACGGGTAGCAGTCCACGGGGAGAGCGTTTCCTCTGGCCGCGGCGACCGATGAGAGTCAGGGCGTGCCCTGTGATGCGGAGATCTGCTCTCAGGCCTCGAGTTCGACGTGAAGACCGAGCCGTTGGATGCGGCGGTGTTCGATGACCAGCACCACGAACATCACGACGACGACAAGGGTCAAGAGGTTCAGGCCCTCCAGCGACGCTCCGACGAAGACGATTCCAGCAATGACTACGGCGCCGACGAGTCGCTCCCGCGCCTGGGCCCGGAAGGCCCGCCACACTGCGAGGTACACCCCGATCAGGAAGAGAAAGAGGCCGGCGGCAATCATGGCCCGGAACTCGAGTGGGACGGTGTCGCGGGGGTGCAGTGCGATCTCTTCGAGCGCGGCGGCGGCCAGGATGATGCCGGCGACGATGGGGGCATGGGCCCAGGTGTAGACATCTCGGATGTACTTGCCGGCCGCCCCGCTGTCGAGCTTCGAGGCGGCAAACTCGAGCCCGGGGCTGGGTCGATCGAAGTAGGCCCACCACAGCAGACCGGCGAATGCGCCAGAGGCAAGCAGCGCCGAGATGGTTGCCAGAGCCAGGCTGCCGTCTTTCTCCAGGGCGGCGACGACAGGGATGCCGATCGCAACGATCACCTCGCCCAGCGCGATGATGATGATCAGCCCGTGACGCTCGGCGAAGTGACCCGGACGCACCAGCCACTCACCATCGGCGGCCCTGACCATCGCAAACAGCACGATGGCGACGGTGCCAAGCCAGAAGCCCAGCCGGGCAGCACCGTCGTAGAAGGACCCCACCACGAGCACCAGGATGGCGACGACATTGGGAGCAATCCAGGTGTACGCAGCAGCGCGGTAGTCGATCTCGGTGGTCGTGCCCATCGTCTGCATACGGAACCCGATGAGCATGATCGCGGTGAGAGCGATCGCAAAGACCGGCCCACCTCCGGCGAACGCAGTGGAAGTGGAGGCCGCCATCGGGATACTGACCACCGTGGCGACGAGGAACAGGGTGCGCACCGGCCGCCCGTTGCCCGATATTGCGTTCGCCGCCCAGGTCAACTGCTGCCACGGCAGCCACAGCAAGGAAAAAAGCAGCGCAGCCTTCCCCGCCCCCGCCCAAGTCGGCTCGTTTATCAGCAGCGCCACCAGCTGGGAGAAGGCGAACACATATGCCAGGTCGAAGAAGAGCTCAACGGGATCTGCCGTGAAATCCTCGGTCAGCGGAGGGAGTTCGATGCCCTTCATGTGCCGGGAGTGTACGTGAGGGGCGTCGTACGCCCCGGAACCATGAGTCGTACCCAGCTGCTCATAGAACACATCAGGCGCAAAGGGTTTCTACGTGGGTGCTCACATCGTGAGGAGTTGCCCCTTCCCGGCGGGTCGCCTCCGGCCGTCGATCGCTGACCGCGGGGCGGCCCCCGGTGGGCGGCCCCGCCCCTATGAGGCCCGGCTCAGCCACCGGTCGACCAGGTCGCCCAGGATCGGCAGCGGCACCAGCCCCGAACCGAGGACCACGTCGTGGAAGGCCTTGACGTCGAAACGGCCGCCGAGCCGCCGGCGAGCCTCCTCGCGCAGCCGGAAGATCTCGCGTTGTCCGATCTTGTAGGCGAGGGCCTGGCCGGGCCAGCCGATGTAGCGATCGACTTCGTTGGCGATGTTGTTCGGCGCCTGCGGCGAGTTGGCCGCCAGATAGTCGATCGCTTCCTGCCGACTCCAGCCGAGGGCGTGGATGCCGGTGTCGACCACGAGGCGGCCCGCCCGCCACGAGTCGAACGAAAGGATCCCCATGCGGGTGAGGTCGCTCGAGTAGAGGCCCATCTCGTCGGCGAGGCGTTCCGCGTAGAGGCCCCAGCCTTCGGCGTAGACCGTGACCAGTGAGTGCTTGCGGAACTTCGGGATCTCCTCGAGTTCCTGTGAGATTGCGAGTTGCAGGTGGTGGCCCGGTATCGACTCGTGGAAGGCGAGCGCCTCGGACTCGTACCGCGTTCGGGTTTCGGGCAGGCTCGTGTTGACGAAGAACGTGCCCGGACGCGAGCCGTCGGCGGCCGGTGCGAGGTAGAACGCGAGCGGAGCGTCTTCAGCTCCGGGCTGCGGCACTTCCGCCATGACGCACTCGGTGGCTGGGAGCCGGCCAAACCAGTCGGGGATCGCGTTGAGCGCTCGTTCCATCGCAGCTCTCGCTGCTTCGCGCACCTCGTCGGCGGCGTTGAAACGCAACGACGGGTCGTCGCGGAGACGGGCGTAGATCTCCGTCAGGTCGTCGATGCCGAGGACGCCCTTGGCGAGCTCCCGGTACTCCTCCCCGAGGTGGTCGATCTCGGCCAGGCCGACAGCATGGATCTCGTCGGCCGCGAGGTCGAGCGACGTGTGGCGGCGGATCGCCCGGGCGTAGGCCTCCTCGCCATCGTCGAGCCACTTCAGCCCGCTGCGCTCGGGGGGTCGGGCGGCGGGAAGCACCTCATCACGAATCGCGTCTCGGAAGCGCTCATAGGCGGGGCGAATCACCGCAACGGCCTGCTCGCGCAGACGCTCCCGCCATGCTTCCTCCTCCGCCGGCTCGTACCCGGAGGGAGCGCCGATCATCGTGAACGGATCGGTGGCGACGTCGGACGCAAGGTACCTCTCGATCTGCGGGATGCTCTTCTCCACCGAGATGCGCGGCGGCGTCCGCCCGTTGGCAATGCCCTGTCGCAGCCGCTCGATCAACTGATCGAACATGTCGCCAACCCGCGACCACTTCGTGACAACGGCGTCGGCGACGTCCCCGTTCGGGGCCGCGATCTGGGAAACGAGTTGAAGCAGCGCCACGTGGACGCCGCCCGACGGGTCGACGGCGAACTCCCCGAACCGGGAGCGCAGCTCTGCGGCGGCGGCGGCCGCCTCTTCGATCATGACGCCGCGGGTGACACTCTCGTCGGCCGTCAGTGCCGCCGGGTCGATGGCCTCTGCTCGGGCGGCGACGTCGTCGAGCAATGAGATGAACGCGTCCTCCGCATCGCGGGAGAGGTCCTCCCACCGGTCGGCGTAGCGGTACTCGCCCAGGAAGAGGCCACCGGTGGGGCTGCGGCGCAGCTCGAGTTCCCAGTATTCGTCGGCGAGCGCCGCCAGTTCCGCGTTCATCGGCTGACCCGCTCTCGCACGATCCGCCCGGGCGTCTCGTGCGGCAGCGTGCCCGAAGCGACGATCTCGGTGAAGACGACGGTGACCAGTACGTGTGCCATGGGGTGAGGCTACCGGCGAACGGTCACACGGGTGGAGGCGTTCCCAGCCTCGCAGGCTTCTCGGGCGACGGCGTCAATCGTCCCCCCTCGACACACCGACCAGGCGTGAACGTGACGTCCTTGCTGCGATTGCCGAGGGACGCACCAACCAGGGAATCGCAGAAGCGCTCTTCATGAGGCCCAAGACCGTCGCCGGGGTCGGCGATCCGATGAGAGCGCCATCGACGCCTCTGGGGAGGATTCGTGATGGCGCGTGTCGATCGATAGGTCTTTGGACCCTGCCTGGTCGAGCCCATCGACCCTGACGATGATGCATCGGGTGAGGGCCCGAACCGCCCAAGGGAGGGTCGGATGGTGAGGCTCGGATTTACGGGAAGGGTGGCGGCGCTTGCTGCGCGGCGCCCTTGGACGACACTGCTGGTCTGGTTGGTTGTGATGGCGGGTGCCGGGTTCGCAGTGACGAATCTCGGCGACGCTCTCACACAAGAGCAAGATCTGCTGGTCGAGACGGAGGCAGAACGCGCGCAAGCGCTGATCGACGAGGCGAGATCCACCGCCGGAAGCGACATGGCGATGAAGGAGTTCGTTCTCGTCATCAGCCAGGACGGTGCGACGCTGGACGATCCCGAGTTCGCCGCGTTGGTCGGTGAACTGGCAGACGACCTGCGGAGCACCGATCACGTCGTCACCGTGGTCGCTCCGACCGATGGTGCCCCGGGGCTGGTGTCCGCGGATGGGACCATCGCCCTGATCCAAGCCACGCTCGACACCGACCAGTGGAACGAGGCCTCCGAACGTGCCGAACCCCTGGTCGGAGTGGTGGCTGACGCCGATCTGGCCGAGGACGTGAAAGTCGTGGCGGTTGGAACCGGCAGCATCAACATCGAGTTCAACGAACTCGCAGAACAGACACTGCAACGTGGAGAGGCCATCGGGATGCCGATCGCGCTGCTCGTGCTGGTCGTGGTGTTCGGGGCTGTGGTGGCAGCGCTCATTCCGATGGGCATGGCGGTGCTGGCGATCATTCTCGCCCTCGGGCTGACAACCCTGGTGGGGCAGGTGACCGACCTCAGCTTCTTCGTGGTGAACATGATCACGATGATCGGTCTCGCAGTGGGGATCGACTACTCGCTGTTCGTCATCCAGCGGTTCCGCGAGGAGCGCCTTGCCGGCCGCTCAGTCCAAGAGGCAGTTGCCGTCACAGGCGACACGGCCACCAGGGCGGTCGCGTTCTCCGGTTTCACGGTGGTGATTGCGCTGCTCGGGCTGTTGATCATGCCGGACACCGTGATGCGCAGCCTCGGAGTCGGTGCGATCCTCGCCGTGATCGCCACCATGCTGATCGCGTTGACGGTTCTCCCGGCGTTGCTCGGGCTTCTCGGGGATCGGGTGAACCGGCTGCGTGTTCCCTTCACGCACCGCAGCACCGACACCTCCCACCGGTTCTGGACACGGATCACCCGGATCGTCACGGCCCGTCCGATCGTGAGCGTGGTCCTGGCGGGAGGTCTCCTGCTGGCCGCCGCCGCCCCATACCTGACCATCGAGATCGGCAGCAACTCCATCGCGTCGCTCCCTGTGGACTCAGACGTTCGGGTGGGTTTCGAGACCCTCAACCGCGAGTTCCTGGGCGGAGTGCTGACCACGCCGATCGTGGTCACCGCCGATGATGTGTCTGCTTTGGATGTGGCCGGTGGCATCGAACGCCTCACGGCGGCGCTCGAGGCGGACGACGCCTACGGATCAGTTCTGGCGACGCCCGTACCGGGTGGAGAGTTGGTCCTGCTGGAGGCGACGACCCTGGTGGATCCGTCGACGTCCGAGGGCCGGGCCGCGATCGATCGGCTGCGCGCCGAGCAGATCCCGGCGGCGTTCGAAGGCGTCGACGCCGAGGTGCTCGTGGGTGGAGATGCTGCGTTCATGACCGACTACGTGGACGTGATCACGAGTCGAACACCTCTGATCTTCGGTGTTGTGCTGGGTCTGAGCTTCGTGCTGTTGCTGCTGGCATTCCGTTCGATCGTCGTTCCATTGAAGGCGATCGTGATGAACCTGTTGTCGGTCGGCGCCGCATACGGGCTGCTTGTCCTGGTGTTCCAGCGCGGCGTCGGGGCGGACTTCTTCGGCTTCCAGCAGACCGACGTGATCGAATCTTGGGTTCCCCTGTTCCTCTTCGCAGTGTTGTTCGGACTGAGCATGGACTACCACGTATTCCTCCTCAGCCGCATCAAAGAGCGCTACGACAAGACGAAGGACAACTCGGGTTCGGTGGCGTTCGGGCTCTCGGTGACCGGGTCGATCATCACCGGTGCCGCCTTGATCATGGTGGCCGTATTCGCCGGCTTCGCCGCCGGTGATCTCGTGATGTTCCAACAGATGGGGTTCGGACTCGGCGTGGCGGTGATCCTCGACGCAACAGTGGTTCGCACGGTCTTGGTTCCATCGACGATGGAACTGCTCGGTGACCGCAACTGGTACTTCCCGAGATGGCTCGAATGGCTCCCGCAGATCCATGTGGAGGGCACCTGGGAAGAGCCGACCACAGCCGTCGATCGGCGCGACGAACAGCTGATGGCGTTGGACCGCTGAACGGCCGAATTTCCGTTCCGACACCACCACCGGGTGATCGGCCCGTCATTCGCCATAGCGCGCCGGGCGCTCCTGTCGACACGGTGAAGCTGTCTGTGCCCTGTAGTCCGAACCTGCGATTGCCTCCGGACTCAGATCCGAAGCGGACGGGGGTACGAGAGGGCTCTGGCTACGCTCTGGGCGGAACCCAGACCGGGGCGGAACCGGCAGACGGCCGCCGCGCCACGAGGGTGATGCCAAGAAGATGATCGACGTATCGACACCACTGCAGCAGGCGGGGCTGACCAGCCCCACAGTCCGAGAGTTTGTTCAGCGATGGGTCGAGCACACCGGAGCTGCGCGGATCGAGGTCGTGAACGCCTCCGACGATGCCCGATTGATCCAGGAGTCTCTCGCAGCCGGCGAGATCCTCCCTGCAGGCGAAGGCCTCTACTTCTCTCGCAGCTACGTGAAGGACACCGCCCGTTCCGAGGAGCGGACCATCGTGGCCACCAGCCGCCCTGCCGACCGCGGTGTCTACAACAACTGGCAACTCACCGCGGACATCCGCCCCATCGTCGAAGGCCACATGAAGGGGGCGATGGCCGGCAAGACGATGTACGTCATCCCCTACCTCATGGCTCCGCCCGGAGCGCCTCTCGAGAAGTACGGCGCCGGAGTCCAGCTCACCGACCACCGCACCGTTGTCCTGCACATGATCCGGATGGCCCGGGTCGGGGTGGACCTGTTCAACCAGCTCGTCGATCCGGCCACGTTCGTCCGAGCGGTCCACGTGACGGGCGACCTCGAGAACCTCGGTCAGGGGACTCCCGAGGACCGGCGCTACTTCGTGACGGTGGCGGACGAGCGGACCATCCTCCACTTCGGGTCTTCCTACGGCGGCAATGCGCTGCTCGGGAAGATCGCCCACGGGCTGCGTCAGGCCGCCTACGACGGATGGACATCGGGTTTTCTCAGCGAGCAATTCATGTTGCTGGGCATCACCGACAAGCAGACCGGCAGGAAGTACCACATCTGCGGCGGATTCCCGAGCGCCTCCGGCAAGACCAATCTGGCGATGACGCTGGCACCAGACGCACTCGGCGAGAGGTATCACGTCTCGTTCTATGGCGATGACATCGCCTGGATGTGGGTCGACCCCCGCGACGGCCGGCTGTACGGCATGAACCCGGAGTACGGCGTGTTCGGTGTTGCCAAGGACACCAACGAGTTCACCAATCCGACGGCGATCGACGCCGTCGCCCCCGGAACTCGGACCCTGTTCACCAACGTGGCCCACAACGACGTGACCGGGGAGATCTGGTGGGAAGGGCGCACCGAGGCTCCTCCGGTCGACCCAACCGGTTGGCGAGACTGGACGGGTCGACTCATCACCGAACGCACCGATGATGAGGCCGGCGACCCGTGGGCCCATCCGAACAGTCGGTTCACCACCTCCCTGTCGAACGTGCCCAACGCCGCCGGCGACGCCGACGCACCCAAAGGGGTCCCGATCGACGCGGTCATCTTCGGTGGGCGCACCCGCGACCGCGAGCCTCTGATCAGGGCGATGATCGACCTGGCCGAGGGCGTCTACGACGGACTGACCCTTGGGGCCGAAGCGACCTTTGCCGCCGAGGGTGTCGACGGCCAGCTTCGCTACGACCCCATGTCGATGCGTCCTTTCATCTCCTATCCCGAAGGCGCCTATGCCGCTCACTGGCTCGAGGTGATCGGAGCGGCACGCCAGCCGCCGATCTTCGCCCACGTCAACTGGTTCCAGCGCGACGACGACGGTCGTTTCCTCTGGCCCGGCTACCGCGAGAATCTTCGGGCCCTGGTGTGGCTGATGCAGTTCAAGGACGGCGAGGTGACCGGACGCCGCACACCAGTCGGCATCATCCCCACCCGCGAGGAGCTCGACCTGGCAGGGCTCGACCTTTCACCGGCAGACCTCGATCGGCTTCTCACGATCGACGTTCAACGGTGGCGTCAGGAGATGGAGCACAGGCAGGCCCATCTCGAACAGTTCGAACAGCTCCCCGAAGAGATCTGGGCCGTGCATCGTCGGATCACCGAAAGCCTGCAGTCGGAACCCGGCTGACAGCGGCCATCACCAGATCGCCAGCGAGGAGATCACCCAGGGAGTGCGTCTTCGCCTCATTGTCCTACTCGGCTGTCGTGGGCCTGGTGCGGGCCGGCGGGCTGTGGCGTGTCACCGGGGCCGTGGCCGCCCGGCGGCAGCGAGCGCTGGCGTTCGACCCGGGCGACGGGAGGCTGCCGGGCGCCTGGACCGTGACTACGGCCAGTTTCCTGGTGCCGGTCGCCATGCTGCGACTCGGAGTGGTTCGGGAGACGCGCCTTGGGACTCGGGGGCACCGGACGGTGCTGTATCGGGTTTGCAGGATGCCGGTCGCAGCGCCCATCCCGACGGCGACCTGCTCTGGTCCGCGGCCGACGCCCATTTCCCGGCCGTGATTGCATCCGGCAATCTCGGCCGTTCGGACATCGTCGATGCCGTGATATGAAAAACAGCGGTCTGTGACTTGGGCGGTACTGGTGCGGCGGATGGGACACGTCGGTACCGTGACCAGGTGGACGAGACGACGAGAGCGTTGTTCGGGGCCGAGTTCGATGCCACGATCCAGAGCAAGGATTCCGGGTTGCGGCCTCGAAGCAGCGAGAGGTCGCCGTTCTGCGCCTGCGAGAACTGATGGGTATCGAGGAGGCCTGATGGCGAGTATCAGCACGCATGTGCTCGACACGCAACTGGGGCGGCCGGGCGTGGGGATTCCGGTGACGCTGTGGCGTCGCGACTCTGACCGATGGGTCATGGTCGCCGACACGGTGACGGACGCCGATGGGCGGATACCGTCCTTGCTCGAGCAAGCCGATCAGGGCATCTATCGGATCGTCTTCGACACGTCGGCCTACGGCGTCATCTGGTTCCCGGAGGTGTCGGTGGTGTTCCCCGTCGAAGAGCCCGCTGAGCACTATCACGTTCCGCTGCTGTTGAGCAGCCACGGATACACGACGTATCGAGGGAGTTGACATGCGCTTGCAGGAAGGGATCTGGGGAAAGGGCGGGATCCGGCTCAGCAAGGTGATTCGAACGGACGATCGCCACGACATCATCGACATGACCGTGTGGATCCGGCTGGCCGGAGGAACCGATGACGCCTTCACCGAGGGCGACAACTCTCGGGTTCTGCCGACCGACACCATGAAAAACACCGTCTACGTGCTGGCGCACGAGCACGAGTTCGGATCGATCGAGGACTTCGGGCTGCTGCTGTGCCACCACTTTCTCGATCGTCTCGACTCGGTCGGGGAGGCACAGGTTTCGCTCGAGCGCCGGATGTGGCGCCGGATGACAGTCGATGGCGAGCTCCACCCTCACGCCTTTGTCCAGCGCACTGCCGAACGACACACGTGCACCGTGGTCGACGACCGGACCGGGCCCGTCGTCGTCGCAGGGGTCGAAGGGTTGGGTCTGCTCAAGACCACCGGGTCGGCGTTCACCGGTTTTCCCCGCGACGAGTACACGACGTTGCCCGAGGCCACGGATCGGGTGATGTCCACCTTCGTCGAGGCCGATTGGCGGTACGAGGGCGGGCCCGACGACTACTTGGAGGCGTGGTACGGGATCCGCCGCACCCTCACCGAGTCCTTCGCCTCGCACGACGAGAGTCAGTCGGTGCAGCACACGCTGTATTCGATGGCGGGCGCGGTGATCGACGGCTTTGCCGAGGTCGCAGAGATCACCATGCGGCTGCCCAACGCCCATCATCTGACCGTCGACTTGTCGCCCTTCGGGATCACGAATCGGGATGTCGTCATGCAGCCGGTCGATGAACCGTACGGGATGATCGAGGCCAGGGTCTCCCGGGACTGAGGGCGGGCGCACAGTCGCCCGGATCCAAGCCGGTTCGAGAGACGACTTCGGCGCGGGCGGCGGCGCCTGCATCCGCGACTCGAACCGGGTGATCCACCTGGGCCGTCGCCGGCTTCTGTACCACTGCCTCCCAACCAAACCAGGAGGCCCAGGACGTCGGATTGCACTCGTGGCAAGATCGCACCACGAGCCGCGGAACCACATCGGCAAGCCCTGCGGCAGGCGGTACCCGCCATCCCCGGGCCGGTAGAGTGAAATGGTCCGACAGGTTGCCGGACGCTCGTGTCATCTCGCCGGCAGGCGAGGAGAGGATCATCCGATCACACCGTACGACACCACTTCGGTCGGATGGATGCTCGATCGCATCTTGGCGCGAACGAACTGGGATCGGATCGCCGAGTGGCCGCCGGATGTGTTCGCCTGCACCGCAGTGTTGCTCCACGTGACCGGGGCGTTCCGGTTCGTGGTGTCGCCACCGGCGGGGGAGCAGTGGCCTCCCTCCTGCGACTGGACGATGAGGGTCGATGAGGCGGCCACGGAATGGGTCGCCCGGTTGAATGTGGGTGACACCCGCCTTCCGCAGCTGGTGGGAGAGAGCTGGCAGCTTTTGTCGCTTTCCAGGGGCACGCAGCTGGAAGACCTGGCGACGGGCACCTCGTGGGAGATCTGTCAGGCGATCCTCACGCTTCACGCCGTGGTTGACGAAGCGATGGCCGACCTCGACGAGGCCCAGGGATACCCAGCCGATACGTTTGAGGCCACGGCGTGGCGTCTGCTCGCCGAAACCGGTTCGCTGTCGCGGCTGCCGACCTCCGGAATCAGAGTCCTTCCCAAGGGCCGCCTGGCTCAGGGGGGGATCAACCTCCGATCGCTGTCGAGGAACCTGTCGAGTCACGTCAGTCCCGTGGATGTGTCCTGGACGAGGGTTCGCCTTGGTGACGTGGAGGAGCGGAAGCGACGAGGTATGACCTGGAATCTTCTCCTGATTCCGTGGCCGTTCGAGATCGCCGACAGCGACTTCCAACCCACGGCCGGCCCCCTGCTCAACATGGACCCGGAGTCATTCGGGTTCTTCCAATTCCATCCGCAGCGTCCGCTCGATCTGTCCCACGTTCAGGATGCGCTCGAAGCGGCTGCGGCCGGCGATGTCGCGGTGCACGCCGTGGTGCTCCCGGAGGCGGCCGTCGTCCCCGAAGAGATAGGCCTTCTCGAGAACCTCGTGGCGGAACACGGTGCCGTGTTCCTCGCCACGGGGGTCAGGGAACCGTGCGTTTCCCCGACCCAACTGGGCCGCAACTACGCCCACATCGGGGTATGGAACGGGGAGGAATGGACCCGCCTCCAGGCCGACAAACATCACCGGTGGAACCTCGATGCCAGCCAGGTCCACTCCTATGACCTGTCGTCTGTGCTCACACCATCCAAGATCTGGTGGGAGGCGATCTCGATTCCACGTCGCAACATCCCGATCATCGACGTCGGTGCGGGAGCCACGGCCGCCGTATTGATCTGCGAGGATCTGGCCCGCCTCGACGAGGTGGCCGAGGTGCTGCGATACGTGGGGCCCTCGCTGGTGGTGGCGCTCCTTCTCGACGGGCCGCAGCTCGCCTCCCGATGGTCGTCCCGCTACGCCGGTGTGCTGGCCGACGACCCCGGATCAGCGGTACTCACATTGACGCCGCTCGGCATGGTGAGTCGGTTCCGGTGCGCCGGCACGGCGACCTCCCGTTGCATTGCCCTCTGGAAGGATCCCGAGCGGGGCCTGCGAGAGATCGAGGTGGACGAGGCGGCAGGGGCGGTGCTCCTCACGCTCGGAGAACGCCGCAAGACCGTGTGGACCGCAGACGGGCGGTGCCATCCAGCCAGGACCCCCTGGCTGGTGCTCGAGGACGTGAGACAGATCCAGCTGGCGGATCGGCGCAGATCCGACCTGGCGGACACCCGGGCCTGAACCACGGAAGAGGCTCGCGACCCGAAGCCCTGGCCGGGCGAGAGGCGCGAGCACCGACAAGTCGCCGGCCTGGTGGTACCGGGATCGATGGTCCGACCGATCACCCGGTCTTCCGCCGATCTGCTGGTCAGTCGTGGGCGAAAGCGCGGCCGAGGCGGATCCCCTCTTCGAACACCGCCCGCCGGTCGGGGTCGCGAACCGGCAACATCTCGACAAGTCGCTCGAGCGACCCTCCTTCGAGGAGTTGCGTGGCCCGCTCAAGAGCGTCACCCGCCTCGTCCAGACGGCCGGAATGGGCGAGTGCCAGGCCGAGCACGACGAACGTGGCGTCCCACGATGGATACAGGGCTTTTGCCTGCGAGGCCAGGGCGGTCGCCTCGTCGTAGCTTCCCGAGAGCAGAGCAGCCATCGCCAGCCCCGTCACCACGAAATAGGCGGCTGGATCGCGGGGACTGATCGATCTGGCCCGCTGGAGGAGAAGCACGGCGTCGTCGAGGCTCCCCGCCCAGACCTCTCCCCATCCTCCGTTCATCAGGACGAAGGCGTTGAACGGATTGAGACGCACCGCATCTCTGAGAGCGGTGAGCCCGGGCTCGTAGTCCCGGCCGACCATCAACAGCACGAAGCCGGCGATCGAGATTGCGTTGGCGTCACCCGTGTCTGCATCGAGTGTCTGCCGGGCGAGGAGGACGGCCCGCTCCGGGTCGTCGGGCTGTGACGAGGGCCACCCCCGGGTCAGCCGCTGTTCGTAGCACCACGAAGCGAACGCCCGCGCCGGGATGTAGCCGGGATCGAGCCGCATGGCCTCATTCAGGAGTTCCAGGCCGAGCCCATTGTCGACCGGGCGCATGGCGTACACGTGGGGCAGCGCCCGCAGGTACAGGTCGTGGGCGTCGAGGCTGTCCGGCCGGGCTCGGCGAGCCCGCTCGATCTCCGCACGTTGGATCTGGGGCTCGAGGGTGCCCACGACATCGTCGGTGAGACGATCCTGGAGGTCGAAGACGTCGGCGAGGTCGCCCTCGAACCGATCCGCCCAGACGTGGGCGCCGGTGGCGGCGTCGATCAACTGGCCGGTGAGCCGGACACGCCGATCGGAACGCTGGACGCTTCCTTCGAGCACGTACCTCACGCCCAGTTCCCGGCCGACCTCCCGCACATCGATGGCGCGACCCTTGTAGGCAAACGATGACTGACGGGCGACCACGACCAGGGACTTGAAGCGGGCCAGCGCCGTAAGGATGTCGTCCACCATCCCGTCGGCGAAGTAGTCCTGGCTGGGGTCGTTGGACAGATTGGCGAAGGGAAGGACGGCAACCGATGCCCGTCCCAGGGGGACAGCGTGCTCAGTCGGGCGGTGGGCGGGGAAGCCGGGGTCGTGGCTCCCTGACCGCCGGTAGATCATGTATGTGTGAACCGGAGACGTGAGGTTCTTCAGACTCTGCGGACCCATGTCGTCGATGTGCAATTCGGGGAGCGAACGTACCTGTTGATACGCCCAGTCGGACACGCAGACACCGCCGGGGATGGCGATCGACTCGAGGCGGGCGGCGAGGTTGACGCCGGTGCCGAAGACGTCTCCGTCGTCGACCGTGATTTCGCCCAGGCTGACTCCGATCCGGAGAGCCAGTCGGGGACTCTGGGGTGTTCGGTCCTGCCGAAGTGCAAGTTCGGCCTGGATCTCGAGACTGCTGAACACGGCGTCCGTCACACTGCCGAACTCGGCCAGCCACCCGTCCCCGGTGCCCTTGACGACCCTTCCGTTGAATCGCTCGGTGACCGGTGCGACGATGTCGGAGCTCAGCCGGCGCATCTCCGCGATCGTGGATTGCTCGTCGCTCTCCATGAGGGCTGAGTATCCGACGACGTCGGCGACCACGACGGCTGCAAGCTTTCGCGACCCCGGTACCTGGCTCATCCCTGGGAAGGGCCTCCTCTCTCACAAGAATATCGTCCGAAGTGTTGCGTGTGGCCTCCGGCGAAGGGGAATCGAGGGCACCCCGAGGGAGATCGACGCCTTGAGCAACAGGACTCCTATGTTGGTCTCCGGTGCGCGGATCAGGAGTACCAACCCAACGACCGCACCAACGACAACGGGAATCGTGTAGATCGGTTTGGTATCGAACGAAGTGGTCAGTTCGACCCATACCAAGAAGCCCACGATCAACAGGACCGACGCGAAGAGCACGACACCTGCGAACCGTCGGAGACCCCTCACCCGATCTCACCGAATCGATCTGCCACAGCTCGAGTATCCCTTATCGCCCGTCCCGGAAACGCTACGAGATGGTCCAATCCCGTGCAGGCGTCCCACAACGATCGCCAGGAATGATGCCTTCTCGGGCTTGTGGGTCACAGGCCGTCGACGTCACAAAAGGGCTTCATCTAGTGTCGGGGTGTGGAGGTACCGGTGGTGCGCAAGACGGTGCTCCAGATGTGGGCCGCGGCCAACGAGCAGGTGGAGACTCTGACACCATCCGCGCTCGCCGAGGAGTTGGAGTCCGGCGGAGTCCTGCTTCTGGATGTCCGCTTGCCGATCGAGATCGCGCGAAGAGGGACCATCGAGGGCTCGACTCCGGTTCCGCGACAGGTCGTGGAGTGGTGGGCAGATCCCGACAGCCCCTACTTCCGTCCCGACGGAGTGTTTGGCAACTTCGAGCAGCGAATCGTGACGTTCTGTGACGGAGGAGGCAACGGCGCATTTTCCGCAGTAGCGCTTGCCGAACTCGGGTACGTGAATGTGGCGACCCTCGAAGGCGGCTTCTACGGATGGGTCGGCGCCGGCCTCACCATCGTCCCGCCGCGAGCCAACAACACATGACGGCGGATCCCCTTGGCCATGCCGGCGGGTACAGGCGTTGGAGGCGCCCATGGCTGACGGCGGCGAAACCGGAGATGTCCGCGACCGCTGCCAGCGGCAGTCGGAAACCTGTCCCGGACTGGGGGACGCCCCCGGTGGCGCTGCGAGCGGTGGTATGTGTGAAGTGACCGGTATGCACAATCGGACGGGCGGGCGCGACCGGTCCTTGAGCCGTAGGAGGCGTGATGAGTGAATCGAGGTTGGAACGACTGGCTCCGCTCACGGGCGTGGTCTTCGTAGCCCTGCTGGTGGCGGGAACACTGGTGATCAACAACTATGACTTCTTGCCTCCCGGAGACGAGCTCAAGTCCTTCTATGAGAGCAACTCCGTGCGCGCCCGGACCGGCTACTACCTGATCCTGCTTTCGGCGGTCCTTCTGCTCTGGTTTGTGGGCAGCCTCCGCTCGAGGCTTCGGAGTGCAGAGGGTGGCACCGGGCGTCTCTCTGCAGTCGCCTTCGGTGGTGGAGTGGCGGCCACCGCCGGGATGCTGGTCGGCAACGCCGCGGGATTGGCAGCAGCTGTGCGAGGTGGAGCCGACGGGGGGATCTCTGTCGAAGCGGCGACGGCGCTATACGACTTCACAGCGGTGCTCATGGGGAACACCGTCCCGATGGGGTACGCCGTCCTCCTCGGTGCGACTGCGGTGGTTTCGTTCCGGACTGGAGTGTTCGCCGGCTGGCTCAACTGGGTGACTGCGGTTGTGGCCATCGGTTTGTTGATCCCCGAAGTCAACTTCGTGTCTGCGGGAGCTGCGGTGCTGTGGGTTGCGGTGGTCAGCGTCCTTCTGTACACCTCCTCCAATCGGGCTCCGGCTGGGCCCAACCCCACCTAAACCAAAGACACCCGCTCCTCCGTTCTGGTTCCCCAGGGCCAAGGCCCCACGGCGGCCGAGGTCTCTACCGCCAAACGACATGTCATCGGGGAGCCTGGCAGCAGCCGCATCTGTATCGATCAATCACTGCGGGAGGGAAGAGCCTTCCGACCGGTACGGTGAGTCGAGTCATCCATCGCGTCAGTTCTGTCGAACCCACGCGGCGTGACGATGGCGCAGCCGGTAGCGTTGTCCGGGCAGAGGCGAGCGTCGGTCTGGATCTTTGGCGTCCGGCGTTCGGGCGTGTGCGGCTCCGCCCTTTGCGACCGCTCTGCGTTCGGTTCGCCTCAGGTGGATGTCAGAAGACCGGAGGGCAGATTGGACTCTCGTTCTTCACAGGTGACGGTGGGCGTGCTGTTCCTGCTGACGGTGGTCATGGGAAGCAGCAACTTCGTGGCCGTCAGTTTCAGCAACCAGGAGCTCGCACCGTTCTGGGGGGCTGGATTGCGTTTCAGTCTGGCCGGCGCGTTGTTCGTTGTCGGCGCGCTCTTTCTGCGGTTGAAGTGGCCGCGGGGTCGGACGCTGGCGCTGACGGCGCTGTACGGCCTGCTCACCTTCGCCCTCTCGTATGCGCTCCTGTACTGGGCCCTCACACAGATGAGTGCCGGATCGGCGGCCGTCGTGCTCGCCGTTGTCCCTTTGGTGACTCCGTTGTTGGCGGCGGCTCAGAAGCTCGAACCGCTGAACCGGCGGGTGCTCGCAGGCGCAGTGGTGGCGTTCGCCGGGATCGTGTGGATGACGCTGGATGCCGAAGGACTGGTGATCCCGATGGGCGCCGTGGTCGCAACGCTCGCGGCCTCGGTGTCGATCGGCGAGTCTGTCGTCGTCAGCAAGCTCATCGCGTCGAACCACCCGGCAATGAGCAACGCCGTGGGCATGGTGGTGGGTGCGCCTCTCCTCCTTGGGCTCTCTCTGGCGGTCGGTGAGAGTTGGTCGCTACCGACCGAGCAGGAGACCCTTCTCGCCGTCGCCTATCTGGTCACGATCGGTTCGGTTGGCCTGTTCGTCGCAACCCTGCTCGTCGTCCGTCTCTGGACGGCCTCGGCCACCTCCTACATGTTCGTGCTGTTCCCCGTCGGCGCAATGCTCCTCGACTCCTGGCTGCTGGACGCCCCGCTCACCGCTCGTGGTTTGAGCGGGGCGATCGTGGTGATGGCGTCCGTCTGGTTCGGTGCGGTTTCGCCGGGCGCCGCAAAACGGCCAACCGCAGCACAGAGTCCGCGCCCCGGGTCGAGTGAGTGACCACGAGCGATGACGGCCAGGGCCGTCTTGACCACGCGGGTGTGGTCATGGGTGGCATCATCGACCGATGCCGCGACGATCACTCCTCGACCTGTGGGAGCCGGTATCCCGGCCCTTCTACAACTGGATGTACCGGCGCGGTGCTCCATGGGAGTCCGGCCCCCGCCCCGAACTGGTGAAGCTCGTGGAATCGGGGACCGTCACGCCCTCGACCGTCGGGCGACGGGCCATTGACATCGGATGCGGGTCCGGAGCCGACACCGTGTTCCTCGCCGAGCAGGGCTTCGACGTGGTTGGGTTCGACCTGTCGCGGGTGGCAATCGACAAGGCGAATGCTGCGGCAGCGGCAGCCGGCGTCAGTCCTGAGTTGATGGTGGCTGACATTCACGCGCTCCCCGACCTGGGAACCTTCGATTTCCTCTTCGATGGCGGGACGCTCGACGACTTCCCCCGCTCGCGGCGCCCACACGTGGTCGAGGTGATCAACCGGCTGTCGCGACCCGGATCGGTGCTGGCCCTGTGGTGCTTCTACGGACGCGACGCAGACCTGCCCCGGTTCTCCATCGACGGACCGAGCAGATGGGGCGCACCCGGAATCGAGCCAGATGAGATCCAGCTGCTGTTCGGTGCCGAATGGGACATCTCACTGGTATCGACCGGTCTGGATGGCGCCGCGGCGTTCTTCCGTCTCATCCGCCGCCCCACCGTCTGAGCGATCACCCTCAGGCGGCCGATGTCCGAGCCGCCGGACACATCGGTCGCCGGGCTGGGGCGGACGACGCCGTCGTCGGTTCCGCATGGCCGCCCCCCGACATCTCCGGAGAACTCCCAGACTCAGGCGCTGTCGCCGACCACCTGTGCCGGGCGGTCAGACGCCGATCCTCCCTCCGCCAGTAGTGCCGCCATCGAAGAACGGTGCGCAGTCGGACAACTGCCGGCGCACGCCGAACCGAGCACGAACGCCAACCAGCCCGCGCGGCCGCTCCCGATCGTTTCGTCGTCGAGACGACGCTGTGCGTCGGTGATCTCATCGGGCTCCCTGGGTGCGATGGCGCAGAACTCGGGGCCGGCGGAGATGCAGTCGACCGACTCGGACGCACCGACTGACAATGGGTCGATTGGCCCGGAGTTCGGGACTTCTGTTGCGCCAACCGCCGGCCGTATGTTCGGCGTATCGATGGAGGAGGGAGGAATGAGCGCACGTGTCGTGTGGTCGTCCGAAGCGGACGACGTGATACGGGGAGATCTGACCGCTGCCGTCGCATATTCGACGCCAGCCGGTGGTGCGGTGGTCACGGCGGTGTCCACGTTGGGGATGGGCGATCGCGAATCGGGGTCGCTGGCCTTCACAACCTCGCTCGGTCTCTCCAAGAAGCTCGAGCGAATGCTCCGCGACCGGAGGGTGGCCATTGCGTACCACGCTCGCGACCACGGCTACTCCCGCTCCCCGTGCTTCGAGCTGGCACAGGGCGATGCGTCGGTCGAGTTGGCGCCGTCGAAGGAGAGGCTCGAGAGCATCTTCCCAGAGGCCGAGAAGTTCTTGGGGCAGGGGATCAAGAGAGGATTCTTCTGGGACCGTCTTCTGCGCGAGTACTACACGGATAGGGTCTTCGTCGATGTCTCCTTGATCAGGCTGGCCGAGTGGGACTCGCTCGAGGCCACCGGAGCACCGAAGGTCGTCGGTGAACCACTCCCCGGTCCGCCTCTGGCACAGTCACCTCCAAAGGGTGGAACTGCACCCCGAGTGAACGTATCGAGGGTCGCGAGGAAGGTGGCGCGGTTGCCTCACCGCGTTCTCGCATACATCGGAACGGATGGCTACCCGGTCATCGTGCCGGTCCACGTCGACGGTCACGACGCGGCAGGGTTCCACCTGACCGCTGCCTCCGGCCTGCTTCCGCCAGGTGGCCGCCGGGCCGGCCTCCTGACCCACGGGTATCACCCCCACCTCATCGGCATCGCAACGCAAGCGATGACCGGATGGCTGGAGGTCCGGACCGACGGAACCATCACCTACGCCCCGCACACTGCGAAGGGATGGAGTGCCCCGCCGCTCAAGAACGTGCTGCTGATCATGAACGGCCTCCTCGCGAAGTTCGGCTACCGGCGGGCCGTCCGCAACGGGGTGTTCGACGAGCTGCAGCTTCTTCAGGAGCGGATGCAGGCGGGGGAGGGGGCCGGGTCGAGCGGAGCCCGCGAGAGGGAACCGGTGCCGGCCGGCTGAAGGTAGGCCGGCGTCGAAGCGCTTCCGTCTACGTCGGGGCACTGATGCGGGCGCCCTCCGTCGCGTTCGAGCCCCCCACCCAGAGGGCCCCGTAGCCCAGCAATTCCACCTCCTTCGCCAGTGCGGGGATGGCATCTCCGATCAGCTGCCACACGCCGATCGCTCCCCGGTCAGGCGTCACTGTGGTTCCCTCCCGGTCGATGGACGCCGGCGGCCGTCGTCGAGGGGTTGGTGGGGGTGAGGAACATCTGCTGGAACATGCGGACGAACCATTCGACGTATTGCCCGGTCGTCCAGCCTCGTTCGCTGGTGAGCATGGTGTAGACGGGGCTGCTCTCTGTTGCGTAGACGTAGTCGACGATGTCGGCGACGGGGAACTCCGATGGGAGGGAGGTGTCTCCCAGGATGGTGACCACGATGCTCCTGATGTCCTCGTACCGTTGTTCGTCCATGAATCGGGCAAGTTCGGCCACCCGCTCGTCGGTGGGGGCAGCAGCGGCCACCACGTTCTCGAGTTCGGCCAGGCCGCGTTCGTAGCCTTGACGTATCAGTCGGGCCACCGCCTCGAGTCGTCGCGAAGGCGTCTCCAGGCCGGCGAGGTCTGTGAGCAACGGGCTGTCGCGCAAAGGCTGTTGGTTGTCTTCACCGCCGACCGCTGTCAGGACGACGGCCCGAAGGAGCGCCGCCTTGTCCCCGAACACCCGGTAGACGGTCTGCTCCGATGCGTCCGCCTCGACGGCGATCGCCTTGATCGAGGTGCCCGCATATCCCTGCGCAGTGAAAAGGCGCTGCGCGGCCTCGATGATCGCCAGGCGAGTGAGGCGGGCATGTTCTTTGCGTTTTGACACCGTTGACGAAACCTCCAGGTCGCAGTAGTATCACTACCGTGACAGTAGTACCACTACCGTGACAGTAGTACGGATATCGTCACAGTAGTGCGACTACTGCAATGGTAGCGGAAGTGACGTCTCCGAGGCGGAGAGCGTCACACGAGGAGGCCCGGCGAGGAGCCGGACCAGGAGGTACTGCAATGAGCGTCCAGCGTGACGTGAAGCTGCGGAGGGCGGCAGTAGGCACCGCCCTCGTGCTCGCAGCGCCGCTGTCGGTGGTGTCGTGGGTGCTCGTCCCGGTGTCGATGGTCGACGGGACAGAGTTCGTGTCGGGAATCGCGTCGACCTCCAGAGGGACCATGGTCGCTTCGCTGGTGACCGGCGTGCTGTTCTTCCCCCTGGCCGTCATCGGCGTCATGGGGCTGATGCATCTCCTGAAGGAGCGGCCCCGCATGGTCGGAACCCTCGGTGGAGGGCTGGCGATCATGGGGTTGACGCTGAACACTGCTGCGTTCGGAGCGGCCGGCACCCTCGCCGAGGCCGCCCTCTCCGACATTGCACCGGCGCAGACAGCAGCCCTCGTCGAGACCACGATGACAGGAGCCACCGGAATCCTGATCCTGTTTGGACCCTTCATCGCTGCCATCGGAACCACCATGCTGGGTGTCACTCTCTACCGCGCCCGAACGGTGCCTCGCGTGCCGGCGGTGATGCTGGCGATCTACGGACCGCTGCAGGTGTTCGGGTTCGCCACCGAGGTCATCCCGATCATCACCGCCTCATACGCCGTCATGGCACTGGCGCTCATCCCCGTGGGGTTCCTGTTCTTCAGGGGCACCGGTCAGGAATGGGAGACGCCGTCGACCTTCGACGGATGGCTGGACGTAGGTCGTGTCAAGGAGGCCGTAGCCCGGTAGCCCCCATCCTGGCTGGCGTGACCCGGTGTGTGCAGGTCAGGTCTGGTGGTGGCGGATCCAGGTGCTGGTGGTGGTGGGGGTGAGGGTTCGGGCGACGACGGTGTGGAGGTCGGTGGTGACGGTGT
>DATCZS010000127.1:0-14933 GCA_036525795.1 Acidimicrobiia bacterium
CCCGAGTGCTTCTGGACCATCTCGGAGTGGACCGTCCCCTGGCGAGCTACTTCGTGGGGAACGAGGCGGACCGGGGGGCAGAGCTCGCCGGGCACCTTCGCAACGGGGAATCGGTGGCGCTGATCTCCGATGCCGGGATGCCCGGAGTCGCCGACCCCGGTGTCTCGGCCGTGAGGGTGGCGCGCGAGGTCGGCGCACGGGTGTCGGTGATCCCGGGACCGAGCGCCGTCATCGCGGCTGTCGCGGTGTCCGGGTTCGGCGCCGACCGGTTCGTCTTCGAGGGGTTCCTTCCCCGAAAGGGCGGGGAGCGGAGGCGCCGGATCGAACAGGTGGCGCGCGAAGAGCGAACGGTGGTCCTGTTCAGCTCGCCGCGCCGGCTGACACACGATCTGGAGGACCTTGCTGCCGTCTGCGGGGATGACCGAGCCCTCTGCGTCGCCCGGGAACTCTCCAAGCGTTTCGAAGAGATCTGGTGGGGTTCGACCGGATCGGCGGCCGCACACTGGGCCGGGGCAGGCCCCCGGGGCGAGTTCACCGTGGTGGTTGCGCCGGCCGACCGACCCGCCGATCTCGATGGTGCCGTCGAGATCGCCCGGGAGTTGTTGGAGGAAGGGGCATCGCGGTCGGAGGCCGCCCGTCGGGCTGCGGCAGCTTCAGGGGCCGCGCGGCGAGAAATCTATGAGCGAATCGGATCGATCAGTCGGTCAGCTGGGCGCGACACCCCACACACACGCCCTTCCCCTTGAACGGCGAGACCTGATCGGTCGCGCCACAGAACACACAGGTGCTCTCGAGTTTGCGCAGAACGATGTTGGCCCCCTCGATGGCGATGGTCAGCTGATCGCCCTCACGGATGTTGAACAGGCGCCTGGTCTCGGCCGGAATGACGATCCTGCCGAGGTCGTCGATCTTCCGTGCGATCCCTGAATCCATGGCGTCCCCATCCGTGTTGGCGGATCACATCCTCGGTGACCACGCCTTCGGTCACCTTACCGATCCGGCTTCTGCCGCGTCGGGGAGAGTGGAGAGGGTGTGCGGAGGCCGGTTGGGGCGCCGATCCCGAGGGCCGGGACCGATGATGCGACCCGAGCCGGCGCCGCACGTCGGCTGACCGGAGGCCGGCGGAAGTGGCCCGTCGACGTGTCTCGATCCGGGCCCGGACTACCTTGCCTGGCACATGGGCTGGGTCGACACGCACTGCCATCTCCAACTCGACGACCGCGATCCGGGCGCGTTGCTCGCCAGGGCCGGGTCGGTCGACTGGCTCGTGGTGCCCGGAGTGGATGTGGCGACGTCGATCGCCGCCCGGGATCTGGCCGCATCCGATCCCGGGCGCCTGGCGTGGACGGCCGGCCTTCATCCCCACGACGCCGCCCGCTTCCCGGATGAGGCGGATCGCCTCGCAGAGCTGGTCGCGGATGGACCGTGTGCGGTGGGCGAGACCGGTCTCGACTACTACCGGAACCTCTCCGAGCCGGCTCGCCAGCGAGAGTCCTTCGCCTTCCACCTCGAGCTGGCCGGATCGGCCGGCCTGCCGGTGGTGGTCCATTGCCGCGATGCGTTTGCAGACACCTTCGACATGATCGAGGCCTCTGGCATCGGGCCGCGAGTGGTGCTGCACTGCTGGACCGGAGGGCCGCGGTGGACGAAACGGTTCCTCGACCTGGGAGTGACGTTCTCGTTCGCCGGACCGCTTGCCTTCGAGACCGGAGAGACCGTGCGGCTCGGCGCGGCACACGTTCCCCCCGGGAGGGCGATGGTCGAGACCGACACGCCCTATCTGGCTCCTCCTCCCCACCGCAGCCGTCCCAACGAACCGGCATGGGTCGCGCTGGTGGGGGAGGCGCTCGCCGCCGTGTGGAACATCCCGCCGGAGGAGACCGCCGCCGTCACATCGGAGACGGCGCGTCGCGTATTCGGGTGGCCGGCGTGACCGATGCCGGGGCGCAGAGCCTCAGTCGGATGCGTGCCCTCCTCGACGCTCACGGGCTCTCACCGAGGAGGGCTCTCGGCCAGCACTTTCTCGCCGATCCCAACATCACCCGGAAGGTCGTGTACACCGCCGAGGTCGGACCGCAGTCGAAGGTGGTGGAGATCGGCGTCGGGACCGGCACCCTGACGGCAGCCCTGGCGGAGACCGGAGCGACGGTCGTCGGGTACGAGATCGACACCAGGCTGCGGCCCCTTCTCGAGGAGGTTCTCGGGCGCTATCCGAATGTCGAGATGCGGTTCGCAGACGCCGGCCGGATCGAGCTGGCCGCCGCCCTCGAGGGGGAGGGATGGGTGATGGTGGCCAATCTGCCGTACAACGTCGGAACGTCGATCGTGCTCGACGCGCTCCGTCACGCTCCAGGAGTCGAGAGGATCGTCGTGATGGTGCAGTTGGAGGTCGCCCAGCGCTTCGTTGCGACGGTCGGTACGCCGGCGTACGGGCTGCCCAGCGTCGTCGTCGGGCTCCATGCCGATGCCCGGTTGGCGTTCCGGGTCCCCCCGCACGTGTTCGTTCCACCTCCCCGGGTCGATTCTGCCGTGGTGCGCATCGATCGGCGCGCAGCTCCCCCGGGGGCGGAGCGGGCGATCCGCCTGGCGTCGGCCGGCTTCGGCCAGCGCCGGAAGATGCTGCGGCGTTCGCTTGACGGAGTGATCGGGAATGCCGAAGCCTCTCTGACCGAGGCGCGCATCGACCCGACCGCCCGGGCGGAGGAGCTGGCGCCGGGAGACTGGCTGAGACTCGCCGAGGTGGTGGATGGCTGATCGCTGGGAGGCTCCGGCCAAGCTGAACCTGTCCCTGCAGGTCCGTTCGGTCGACCGAAGCGGGTATCACCCGCTGCGGTCGCTGGTACAGACCGTGGAATGGGCCGATGTCCTCGAAGTGACCACCGGAGACGACGAGCGTCTCTCGGTGGAAGGCGCCGACATCGACCCGGGGGAGGACAACCTCGTGTGGAAGGCGGTTCGAGCACTGGTGGGCCGCCCCGACCGGCCCCGCCTCGACATGGTGTTGCGGAAGGCCATCCCCGAGGCCGCCGGGCTGGGCGGTGGGTCCTCGGACGCAGCGGCGGCACTGGAAGCCGCAGCCAGGGTGTTCGGGGTGCCCCGCGGGCAACTCGCCGAGGTGGCCGCGTCGGTTGGGTCCGATGTGCCCTTCTTCCTGACAGGAGGATCTGCATGGATGGAGGGGAGGGGAGAGCTCTTGAGTGAGGTCAGGGCCCTGTCCGGGTTCGCAGTGGCGATCGCCGTGCCCCGGATCCATCTCTCCACCCCGCAGGTCTTCGGCACATGGGACGAGATGGGAGAACCGCGGGCCACTGGCATAGGCGGTCGCCACCTGCCGCCGTCGCTCCGCGAGCATGGCGAGCTGGCGAACGACTTGTTGGCTGCCGCCCTGCATCTTGCTCCGGAGCTGGGC
This sequence comes from Acidimicrobiia bacterium, assembly GCA_036525795.1. Taxonomy (GTDB): domain Bacteria; phylum Actinomycetota; class Acidimicrobiia; order Spongiisociales; family ZC4RG35; genus DATCZS01. Next base: position 3,410 of record DATCZS010000127.1, read on the forward strand.
GACTTCATGTCCCACGTTTCCGACGTGTGGGGACGGCCGGTGGCGATGTCCGGCAGCGGTTCGGCGGTGTTCGGGTACTTCGCCGGGCCGGACGAGGCGGTGGACGCCGCGCAGGCGATCCGTGAGCCGGTGAGGGCTGCTGTCGGGGCGGCGCTCCGGCCCGTGGGCGTGCGTCGACTCGAAGGATGACACCCGGTCGGTACACTTCCCGGCGGTACCCCGTTTGGGGGGTGGTGTAACTGGCAGCACAACGGGTTTTGGTCCCGTTAGTACGGGTTCGAGTCCTGTCCCCCCAGCTCGATCGGTCGTCTTTCCCGGAGTACGAGCATGAGTCATGTCGCAATCGTCCTTGCCGCCGGCAGGGGAACTCGGATGAAATCGAGCCTGCCCAAGGTGCTGCACCCCGTGGCCGGTCGGCCGATGCTCCACTGGGTGCTCGACGCCGTCACCGGGTCGGGGCCGGAGCGCGTCGTGGTGGTGGTCGGGCACGGCTCACAGCTCGTCGCCGAAGGCCTGGGTGACGGATATGAGGCCGTCGTCCAGGAGGAACAGCACGGCACCGGCCATGCGGCCGGGGTGGGTCTCGCAGCCCTCAACGGGATCGACGAGAGTGCCGCGGTACTGGTCGTGCCCGGTGACACTCCGATGCTCGACGTCGCCACGCTGGACCGGCTGCTCGCATCGCACGCCGCGGCAGGGGCGTCCGTCACGGTGGCGTCCACCGAGCTGTCCGATCCCTCCGGCTATGGGCGCGTCGTGCGCCGGGAGGACGGATCGGTCACCGGGATCGTCGAGGAGGGCGACGCCGACGCCGCCACGAGGGCAATCCGCGAGGTGAACGCCGGGATGTACGTGTTCCGGGCCGGGGACCTGGCACGGGACCTGTCCGAGCTGACGACCGACAACGCCCAGGCGGAGCTGTACCTGACCGACGTGGTCGGCATCGCCGCCGCCCGTGGTCGTCTCGTCATCGCCGAGCCGGCGGATCCGGAGGTCGTGGCCGGCGTGAACGATCACGCCCAGCTGGCAGCGGCCGCCTCCACCCATCGCCGGCGAATGGTGGAGCGCTGGATGGCAGAAGGGGTCAGGATGATCGACCCCGACCGCGTGTACCTCGACCACGACGTCACGCTCGCACCGGGCGTCACGCTGTACCCCAATGTCATCCTCGAGGCGGGCACGAGCGTCGAGGAAGGCGCCACCGTCGGCCCGGACGTGTACGCCGCAGCCTCGCAGATCGGTCCGGGGGCCCGGGTGTGGTACGCCGTCGTTCGCAGTTCGGTGGTGGGGAGGCGTGCACGGTCGGCCCATACGCATCGCTCCGTCCGGGGAGTGTGATCGAGCGGGGAGCACACCTCGGCACCTTCGTGGAGACCAAGAACACCACTGTGGGGGAGGGCTCCAAGGTCCCGCACCTCTCCTACATGGGGGATGCCACGATCGGAGCCCGGGCCAACATCGGCGCGGGAACGATCACCTGCAACTACGACGGATTCGCCAAGTACCGCACGACCATCGGCGACGGAGCGTTCATCGGATCGGACACCATGCTCATCGCTCCGGTCGCCATCGGAGACGGCGCCATGACCGCTGCCGGGTCGGCCATCAGCAGGGACGTCGGTCCGGGGGAGCTCGGGGTGGAGAGGGCGAAGCAGCACAACATTCCGGGCTTCGTCGAGCGGCTCGCCGCCCGCTACCGTGCCAAACGAACGGAGGAGACGCCGAGCTAGGCGGAGGAAACGATGGACATCGTCAGTCGCAAGCGGCTCATGCTCTTCTCCGGGAGGTCCAACGCCGAACTGGCCATGGAGGTGGCCGACCTCCTCGGTGTCCGCCTCGGAGGCCTCCAGGTGTCCACCTTTGCCAACGACGAGATCTACGCCCGGCCCCTCGACAGCGTCCGAGGGGCCGATTGCTTCGTCATGCAGAGTCACTGCACGCCCATCAACGACGCCATCATGGAGCAGCTGGTCATCATCGATGCGCTGGTCAGGGCGTCGGCCCGGCGGATCACAGCGGTGATGCCGTTCTACGGGTACTCACGCCAGGACAAGAAGGTCGTGTCCCGTGAGCCCATCACGGCGCGACTCATCGGCGACCTCTTCATGACCGCCGGAGCCGACCGGCTGGTGTCGGTGGATCTCCACACCGGTCAGCTGCAGGGATTCATCTCCAAGCCGTTCGACCACCTCACGGCGGTGCCGATCATCGTCGAGCACCTGCGCGAGCTCCTCGACGGCCCGACCACGATCGTGTCTCCTGACGCCGGAGGTGTGAAGCGAGCCGAGAAGTACGCCAGACGTCTCGACGCCAGTGTGGCGTTCGTCTACAAGCGGCGGGAACCGGACCGGCACAACGTGTCTTCGGCGCTCGAGGTGGCCGGGGCGGTCGAGGGTCGTCATGTGGTGATCGTCGACGACATGATCGACACCGCCGGGACCGTCTGCAACGCCGCCGAGATGATGCACGACCTGGGCGCCATCTCCGTGAGGATCGCCGCCACCCACGCCATCCTCTCCGACCCGGCTGTCGACCGTCTGAAGAACGCTCCGGTGGAGGAGGTCATCGTCACGAACACCCTTCCGGTGTCCGAGTCGGCCCGCCAGCTCGACAAGCTGCGCGTGCTGTCCATCGGGCCGGTGATCGCCGAGGCGCTGCAGGCGATCTTCATGGACGCGTCGGTGTCGGAGATCTTCCTCGGAGACAACCTGTAGCGGTCGGAAGCCGCGAAGGGGCGGCGACGCCGGAACCGTCCGTTCAGCCGCCGATCGGGGGCAGCACGATCACCTCGCCCGGATAGATCAGGTCGGGGTCGCCCGATCGGATGCGGCCGGCGTTGGCGTCGATCACCGTTCGCCAGTATGCGCGGATCTCGTCTTCGGAGGGGGTTCCTGCCGCGGCCTGCTCCAGGCGGCGGGCAGCCAGAGTCCACAGGTTGTCACCCTGTCGGACCACCACCTCGAACATCGACGCCGCCAATCCCGGGCGGGAGGCGGCCGACGGCGCGGTGGGCGCGGGCGGATGCCCTGGGGCCGGTTGCGGGGGAGCGGGGGGTCCTGGGGGGGTGGTCGGGTCCAGGACGTACTGGGGTGGGATCACCGGCATCGATCGTTCGTCCGGCAGGGAGACCGCCACCAGCGGTACCGCCATGGTCGACGCGGCGAGTGTCGATATCACGACGCCGTCGACAAGGCGGCGCGCCAGGGGGAGGGTCACCGAGCCTGCCGCCCGGATCAGGACCGGGATGCGGGTGAGGCTGGCCGCCAGATAGATCAGCGTCGACCCCGTCAGCCAGTAGGCAGCTGCCAGACCGACCATTCTGGCGGCAGCCGCCACGCCCTCCTCGAGCGTCGCATCGGCCATCCACCCGGGTACGTCCGCCCAATCGATGTGAAGCCAGCCGACGGATCCGAGCCGGTGCAACGCGACGATGGCGAGTCCCGGACCCGCCACCAATGCCGCCGTGCCACCGGCCGCCCGCAGTCTCTGCCCCATGGCGAACACCGTAGGTCACGATCGGGTCCCCGACTAGGGGGTCTACGATGCAGAACAGACCGAGGAGTTGGATTCGATGAAAGTCAGGATCGCAATCGCCGAGTCGAACCGGATCGTCGAGCTGGAAGTCGACGACGTCGCCGAGTTCGAGGCATCGATGGAGTCGGCGTTCTCCGGTGATTCGGAGCTGGTGTGGGTGGAGGATTCCAAGAAGCGTCGCGTCGGCATCCCCCGGAGCCGCATCTCCTACGTAGAGATCGAGCTCACGTCCGAGAAGGCCTCGGTGGGGTTCGCCTCGTCGTCGTGAACACGCGAAAACGGGGCCGGACCTCGGTCCGACCCCGTTGTCGTCGAGTGAGATCAGGCCGAGCGACGGCGGCGCTCTGCCAGCCAGCGCTTGCGGAGCCGGCGCCGGTCATCCTCGGGGTAGCCGCCCCAGACGCCTGCCTCCTGGTTGGACTCCAGCGCGTACTGCAGGCACTCGTCCTGCACTGCGCAGCCGGCGCAGATCCGCTTGGCTTCGGCGATCTGCTCCAGGGCGGGACCCGTGCTTCCCACCGGGAAGAAAAGGTTCGGGTCGGAGTCGCGGCAGGCCGCGACGTCTCTCCATGTAGTCGTGATTGTCAGCACGAATGGCCTCTCTGATGTCTTGTGTCAAGCGGTCGTGTCTGGGCGTGTTTGTGCCACTTTTCACTAGTGGGAGCCTGATCGACATACGACCGGTGAGTGCTTTCTCCGCGAACGGTAATGGTGGTCGGTAGGTCACGCAACGGATATCCGGTGTTTTTTTCTCATGGACAGGTAGAGATCTGGGGCCACCGCGGATGGCCGACGCGCTATCCGGACAATGTGCTGGCCGGGATTCGCGACGCGGCCGCAGTCGCATCCCGGGTGGAGATCGACGTCCGCCGCACCCGCGACGGGAGGTTGGTGCTGTCCCACGATCCGGAACTCGGTGGATTGGCGGTGGCAGGGACGACCTCCGCAGAGCTCTCTGGCCTCGACCTGGGCGACGGGCATCGTCCGCTCTTCCTCGACGAGCTGCTCGCCCGGGCGCCCGAGGTGCCCCTCGACATCGAGATCAAGAACCTGGTGGTGGACGCGGGCGGAGACCCCTGGTTCACGATCGTCGAACAGGTGGCGGAGGTGTGCCGGCCCGAAGACGTGATCACTTCGTTCCACTGGCCGAGCGTCGACCGCATGCGCGCGCTGCGCCCCGAGGTGGCCACCGGTCTGTTGTTCGAGGCTGCGCTCTCGGTCGAGGACGCCGTGGGTCACGCCGTCCAGATGGCTCACGCAGCCATCGTCCCCCACTGGGAGGTCGTGACCCGAGACCTGATCGGACGGGCCCATGACGCCGGCCTCGGGGTGATCTGCTGGACGGTCGACGACCCCTCAGTGGCACGCCGCTTGGCGGCATGGGAGATCGACGCGATCATCACGAACGACCCCGGCGCCATCGTGGCCGCCCTCGACTCAGCGGAGCAGACACCATGAGCATCAAGGAACAGTTCGCGGAGCAACTCCGTGACGCAATGCGAGCAAAGGACGCCCGCCGCCGCGACGTGATACGGCAGGTCAACACCGAGGTGAAGGTGGCGGCCTCGGCCCCTGGATACGGCGGCGGTGAGACAGACGAGCTCTACCTGGGGGTGATCGCGGCGTACGTCAAGCGCATGCAGAAGGCAGTCGAGGAATACCGGAGCCTCGGCGACCGCGGCGCCGCCATGGCAGACAAGCTGGAATTCGAGGTGGAATACCTGTCGCAGTTCCTGCCCAGGCGCCTCGACGAGGCGGCGACGCACGCCATCGTCGAGGCGGTGGTCGCCGAACTCGGCGTGGCGGGCGACCCGAAGGCGGCAGGCCGCGTCATCGGATCGATCATGAAGGCGCATCGGGACGAAGTCGACGGTGGATTGGTCAACCGGCTGGTGAACGAGGCACTCGGAGGCTGACCCGGTGGTGGCGTCATATGCGGCGATGCTCGCCTCGCCGTGGCCCGAACCGTTCGACGATCCCGACTGGTGGTTCGAGGTGAAGTGGGACGGGTTTCGGGTGCTGGTGGAGTGGGACGGAGTTCTCACGCTCCGCAGCAGACGGGGCAATGATTTCACCGAGTCGTTTCCCGAGCTGGCTGCGGTCTCCTTCGAGCGCCCCACCGTGCTCGATGGGGAACTGGTGGCGTTCGGTGACGACGGGAGACCGGAGTTCGGGGGTCTCCTCGAGCGCAAAGGAGTCGCGGGAGCACAGGCGCGGAATCTGGCGGGCACCCGGCCCGTGACGCTGATCGGCTTCGATCTCCTCCATGACGGCGAGCCCCTGGTCGACCTGCCATTGGAGGCCCGCTGGGAACGCCTGGACGCCCTGCCCAGGCTCGGATGGACGCGCTCGGACCCCATCCGGGAAAAGGGAGTCGCCCTCTTCGATGCGGTCTCCGACCGTGGGCTGGAGGGGATCGTGGCGAAGCGGTCCGGGTCGAGGTATCGACCCGGGGCGCGGTCGGGGGACTGGCGCAAGATCGCCAACCGCCGGTTCACCCACGCCGTGGTGGTCGGGTTCTCGGCGGGGGAGCGAAGCCGGTCGGGCTCCTTCGGGGCCCTCCAGCTGGCGATGTACGAGGCGGATGGATCGCTGCGCTACGTGGGTGGGGTCGGCTCCGGCCTCGACGACCGGTCGCTCGGGGCGATCCGGGCGGCGCTCGACCAGATGAGACGCCCGAGCGCGCCGTTGCGCGACCCGGGGCCGGTCCCTGCCGGCACCGCCTGGGTCGAGCCCCGGTTGGTGGCGCTGGTCGAGTTCATGGAGTGGACCCCGGGGGGCCGGCTCCGCGCCCCGGTCTTCAAGGGGTTCGTCGATCTCGACCCGGCGGCGGTGACCTGGGAGGCGGAAGGTCCGTAGAGACGTCGCACGTCCTTTCGAGTTTTCCACAGGCGCGGTACGCTCGCGTCATGCGTGCGATCTGGAAGGGCGCCATTTCTTTCGGCCTCGTGACGATCCCGGTGGGTCTGTACTCGGCCACCGAGGATCGGAAGCCCAAGTTCAAACAGCTGCGCGAGTCGGACGGGTCGCCGATCCGTTACAAGCGCGTCGCCGAATCGGACGGCGAAGAGGTGGCGTGGGATGAGATCGTCAAGGGCTACGAGGTCGAGAAGGGGACCTTCGTGACCTTCACCGATGACGAGCTCGCCGCTGCTTCGGCGGCCGGTGGCGCCAAACTGGTAGACGTCGTCCAGTTCGTGGAGCAGGAGGAGATCGACCCGATCTACTACCGGTCGAGCTATTACCTGGCGCCGGAGTCCACCGGCATCAAGGCATACAGGATCCTGGTCGAGGCGCTGCGGGAGAAAGGACGGGTGGGCATCGCCCGGATGTCGATCCGCGACAAGGAGCAGATCGCCACCCTCCGGGTGAAAGACGACGTCATCGTGCTCGAAACCATGCATTGGCCGGACGAGATCCGCTCGGCCGAGTTCGAGGAGCTGGGGACCGGGATGGACGTCCGCCCCGAAGAGGTGCAGATGGCGTCCATGCTGATCGACGGCCTCACCAAGCCCTTCGACGAGGAAGCCTTCCGCGATGCCACCAGAGAGCGCATCGAAGAGCTCGCCAAGATGAAGCTGGAGGGCCAGGAGATCGTTGTCCCTGCCGCGCCGGAGCCGACCAAGGTGGTCGACCTGCTCGAAGCCCTCAAGGCCTCCGTCGACGCCGTCAGGCAGGAGAAGAAGGCGGGTTGACCGCTCTCGCCGAGCGTCTGACGGTCGGCGTCATGGCACCTGGGTGATCGGTTCGTCCGCGACCCGGCCGTGGTCGATCGGCGGGACGGGGTCGGTTCGGGTGCGGTCGAGGCGGGTGCCGGTTCGCCACCCCACGGCGGCGAGCAGCGTCAGCGCCGATCCCGACACCGCCAGCGGCGCCTGCACACCGAACCGGACGGCGAGCAGCGGTGCGACGAGCAGAGGCCCGAGCTTGGCGACCTCTCCGATCACCTGGGAGACGCCCATGATCCGGCCGATCATCGGTGCCGGTGAGTTCACGTGGAGCATCGTCCTCACGGCCGGTGCAAACACCCCGATGACGGCCCCCCAGAAGACGGCACCGGCGATCACCACGGCGATCCGGTCGGTGCCGATGTAGATCGCCGATCCGATTCCGTTGAGCGCCATCAGGCCGAGCACCAGGCGAGCCGAACGGAGGCGGTCGGGGAGCCTGCCGGCGAGGAGCGTTCCGGCCACCAGACCGATCCCGAAGATCGTGTTCACCCAGCCGATCGTCTCCGGCCCCCGTTCGAGCACATCTCGATAGAAGAGTGGTTCCAGTGCCGAGAAGAGGCCGAACAACAGCCACACCGACCCGCCGACGAGCAAGTAGAACCGCAGCCGCTCATGACCGAAGGCGTAGCGGAACCCGCGCCGGATCGCCTCGAATCCGCTGCCGTCCGGTTCCTCGTCCTGGGGGATCTGTCGAAGCCGCACGGTGGCGACCAACGCCACGGCCACCAGCGAGGTGAGGGCGTCGAACACGAAGATGGCGTCGATCCCGATCCAGGTGGCGAGCGCCGCGCCCGCGGCGGTTCCGGTGATGAGGGCGGTCATGCCCGCGGTTTCGACCAGTGCGTTCACCCTTCCCAGCTCGGCGGGATCGTCGGTCACGAACGGCGGAAAGGAGGCGATGGAGGTGAATGTGGGCGCAGACACGAGCCCGAGGAAGGCCGACACCACCACGAGACCGGTGAGACTGTCCACCGTGAGGAACGCCAGCGCCACCGGTACGAACGCCAGCTCGCTGCCCAACAGCACCCGCTTGGGGTTGTAGCGGTCGATGAGCATTCCCGCCACCGCCCCTCCCAGCAGGCCGGTGAGCCCGAGGGCTGCAATCACCAGGGCGATGTCGGCGGCGGTTCCGTCGAGCTCGTAGGCGGCCTTCCCCCAGATCCCGACGAAGAACGCCGCCTCCCCGCCGGTTCTCGAAATGAGACGGGCGGCGACGATGCGTGCCACAGAGGGGTTGCCCAGCATGGAGACAGTTTCCCACCTCTCGGCGGCGATCTGACGCGGGATCAGGTCACTACGAGGGTTGCGGCCGCCTGATGGCGAGCCGGACGCCGCCTCCTACCGCCAGCACGGTCCACGCCGGGGCGAGAGCCCGCATGCCCTCGTCTCCGGCGATGAGTGCCGTGAGCGCAACCGCGGCCAGTGCCGCGATCCTGGCTTCGAGCAGGCGGCGGGCGTCGAGCGGCCGATCGGTCAGGTCTCCCACCGAGGAGGGGACCTCGGGGCCCATCAGGAACGCAGCGCCCAGCACTCCTGCCGCCGCCAGCGCCGAGACAGCCGTGCCAGGGGCCTCCCATCCGCCGAGTGCCTCCGACAGCGAGGCGACCACCGTGACGGCGACGGCGATCGCTCCGCCCCACCGGAGGTGGGTGGGCGGCGCCGGGTCGGAGAGGCCGGCGTCGCGGGCGACGGCAAACGCGAGAGCCATGCCCCCCACCCATCCGCTCACCGACTGCGCCAGCCATGCGGCGATGGCGAGATGCAGGGCGAGGTCGGTTCGCAGGGGGGCCTTGCCGGTGGTGCGGACGAGGATCCTGGCCGCCACCAGGAGGAGATAGAGGGCCCCGGGCGACGCCGGGGGATAACCGAACGCCACCAGTCCGCCGGCGACCGCCGCGATGTTGGCCGTGGCGACCCGGTCGGGATCGAGCTCTCGTCCGAGGGCCCACGAGAGGAAGGTGGAGAGTCCCACTGCGACCGGCCCGCCCCACTCGGGTCCACCGGCCAGCAGCGCCACCGCTCCCCACACCGAAGCGACGGCGACGGCGAACAGATTCGACGGGATCCTGGGGTCGATGATGCGTCCGAGATGGGTGAACCGGTCCACGATGCGTGCAAGCTAATGCCCGGTGCCCGAAACCGGTCATCGAGACGTCCTCAGACGGTGATGCGGTTCCAACCCGATCGGGTGAGCGTCCCCTCCAGGTGGGGCTGCAGATCGTGTCCGACCGCTGCCATGGACAGTCGATAGCTGAGCGTGTCGCCCTCGACGGTCAGATGCCTTTCGACGTCGGTGACCTCCACCGCGGTGGGGGTGCACTCGACGTGACCGGCCCGCAGGTGCACGTGGGTGCCGTCGACGTGACCGGTGTGCACCTCGGTGATGCCTGTGGGCTGGGCGATGACCAGCTCGAGCCGGTGGGCGGGAAGCACTCGCAGGTATCCGTACTCTGCGTGGAGAGGTTCGCCCGTCAGGGCGTCCTTGGTGGCCTGACGGTACGCCACCCACGGCTTGCCGGGGCCGGCTTCGAACCACACGGTTTCGAGAAACTCGAAGCTCTCCACGGTGGGATAGTCGCCCCTTCCTCGCCCCTCCCACCGCCCGAGGAGGAACCCCACCTGTGCGACGTCCGGGTGGATCTCCATGACCGGATGGTACTCATGCCGGGTCCGCCGCGGCTTGCCCGGCCCGCCGGGCCTCTACGCTCAGATTCGTGAAGCGGGTGTTCGACCTTCCTGAACGCGGCCTCGCCGTGTTGCGCGATCGCGAGAGCGGGGCGTTCCTGGCGATCTCGCTGGTCGTGGGCGTGGCAGTCGGTCTCGGGGCCGCCCTCTTGATCGGGGTGCTGGAGGCGGTCACCCAGATCTTCGACTGGCTCGGCGACAGGCTCACCGGCGGTGCCGGCTGGTTCGTGCTGGCGTCCGTCCCGCTCGGCATTCTCGGCGCCTGGTGGATCGCCCGGCGGTTTGCCCCGGAGGTGGCGGGCGACGGCGTTCCCGAGGTCGCCGCGGCGCTCGCCGTGAGGGGCGGCTATCTGTCGACGAAGTCGATCTTCCTCAAGATCCTCGCAACGGCGCTGACCCTCGGCGGTGGCGGTTCGGCGGGGCGAGAAGGTCCGATCGTTCAGATCGGTGGTTCGATCGGCTCGTCGATCTCACGACGGTTCGGGCTGGGCGAGGACCAGGTGAGGAGCCTGCTCGCCGCCGGCGCCGCCGCCGGTGTCGGCGCCTCGTTCAACGCGCCCATCGCCGGGATGCTGTTCGGGCTCGAGGTGATCCTCGGATCGTTTGCCGTCCGCCACATGTCTGCGGTGGTTCTGGCGTCGATCGCCGCCGCCGTGACGTTCCGCAGCCTGGTCCCCGAGACCGAGCTGTTGTCCGGTGGCGCCTACCAGCTGCAGGCGCCCAGCGAGCTGATCCTCTACGCCGGGCTGGCGATCCTCGCGGTGCTCGCCGCATACCTGTTCCTCCGGCTGCTCGACGTGGTCGAGCGGTTCTCCGATCGCCGGGCTCGTCCCGAGTGGCTTCGCCCCGTGGGGCTCGGGCTGGTCATCGGAGCGATCGGGATCGTCGAGCCGCGTCTACTCGGCACGGGTCAGGAGTTCGTGTCCGACCTCCTCGAGTTCCAGGAGGTGGGACAGCGGCTCGGGGTGGCCTCGGTGGGTACTGCCCTCCTGCTCCTCCTGGCCCTGGGCAAGATCATCGCCACCTCGCTCACGATCGCCACCGGGGGATCGGGGGGAGCATTCATGCCGTCGTTGTTCATCGGCGCGACGCTCGGTGCCGGCTACGCCCAGCTGGTCGACCCATATTGGACGGCCACCGAGCTGAGCCCGGGCGCCTTCGCGGTGGTGGGGATGGCGACGGTGTTCGCCGCGGTCGCCCGGGCGCCTCTCACGGCGATTCTCATCGTGTTCGAGGTCACGGGCGCCCGGGACTACCAGCTCATCCTCCCACTGATGCTGTCTGCGACGTTCGCGACGTTCGTCGCCGACAAGGTCCACCCGCACAGCGTCTACACGATGCCCCTGGAGCGCAGGGGAATCCGGCTCACCCGCACGAGCGAGATCGACCTGCTCGACACGGTTCAGGTGGGAGAGGTGATGTCGACATCGTTGCACGAGGTCCGGCCCGAGATGACGCTCACCGAGGTGAGCGAGCTGATGAATCGCCACCGTCACCACGGACTTCCGGTGGTGGATGGAGGCGAGCTGGTGGGGATCGTGACGGTCACCGACATCGTTCGGTCTCACGGCGAT